>NZ_JBHVHV010000007.1:0-258653 GCF_042800035.1 Sutcliffiella sp. NPDC057660 | reverse complement strand
ATAGCTTCTTTAAAATGTAAAGAAAAGCTCACCATTATTGAAGATTATGAAAAAATTCTCTCTAAAGTGTTGTCCACTTTCTTGACAGAAGACCACAACAGCCCGGAATGAGACCACGAAACAGGAGAAAAGAAGAAATCGCGGTTTCAAAATCGCGGAATGAGACCACGAAACAAGCGAAAAGAAGAAATCGCGGACTCAAAAACGCGGAATGAGACCACGAAACATAGAAAAAGAAAAAATGGCGGTCTCAAAATCCCGGAATGAGACCACGAAATAAGAGAAAAGAAGAAATCGCGGACTCAAAAACGCGGAATGAGACCACGAAACATAGAAAAAGAAAAAATGGCGGTCTCAAAAGCCCGGAATGAGACCACGAAACAAGAGAAAAGAAGAAATCGCGGTCTCAAAATCCCGGAATGAGACCACGAAACAAGCGAAAAGAAGAAATCGCGGTCTCAAAAGCCCTGAATGAGACTACGAAACAAGAGAAAAGAAGAAATCGCGGTCTCAAAAACGCGGAATGAGACCACGAAACAAGAGAAAAGAAGAAATCGCGGTCTCAAAAACGCGGAATGAGACCACGAAACAAGCGAAAAGAAGAAATCGCGGTTTCAAAAACGCGGAATGAGACCACGAAACAAGCGAAAAGAAGAAATCGCGGTCTCAAAAGCCCGGAATGAGACCACGAAACAAGCGAAAAGAAGAAATCGCGGTATCAAAAACGCGGAATGAGACCACGAAATAAGAGAAAAGAAGAAATCGCGGTTTCAAAATCCCAGAATGAGACCACGAAACATAGAAAAAGAAGAAATCGCGGTTTCAAAAGCCCGGATTGAGACCACGAAACATAGAAAAAGAAAAAATGGCGGTCTCAAAATCCCGGAATGAGACTACGAAACAGAGGAAATGAAAAAATGGTGGTCTCAAAAATCCCAGACCTACCAATACCGCAGAAATTAAGCAATATTTAAATGAGTTTGCTTTCATCCCCTCCCCCTTTCCTCCCATCAAACACCAATCAAACACCCATTCCCCACCCATCCCATATAATACGGAAAATGCTATTTATGGGGAGTTGCGGCTATGTGGTTTAAACGGGTTGTTCCACGATTGTTTCCTGCTTCGGTGAGGACGGTAGAAGGGACAAAGTGGGGGTATATCAACGAGTCAGGAAAGTTTGTGTTAAAGCCTCAATATGGGGATGCAGGGGATTTTCAGGAAAATGGTTTGGCAATTGTCAGGCTGAAGGGTGCAGGGGTTATCAATCAGACTGGCCGCTTTGTCGTGGAGCCAAAATACAGCTCCATCTCGCCTTTTACTGAAGGTCGAGCTGTTGCGATGGATGATAAAGGCTTTTTGATCATAAATGAAAAAGGTAAGGTGCTGACGAGCAAATCGTATTCATTTATTAGTCCTTTTCAGGAAGGGAGAGCGGTCTTTCAAATAACTGATGAAAACGGAAAGATCGTATATGGCTACCTGGATCTGAATGGAAAGGAGGTCATTCCACCCAAATACCAGTATGCTTTTGACTTTAATGATGGCAGAGGTCTCGTTCAAGTAAAGGAGAAGGAATATGCGCTGATTGACCTTAACGGCAAGCAGCTTCAGACTTTTCCCTATGAGCAGATGAACGGTTACAGCGAGGGATTGCTGTCATTCCAGAAAACGTATCAGGATAAGGCGGGGTATGTGGATGAAGCAGGGAAGGTGGTCATTGAGCCGAAGTTTGGCATGGCATTACCTTTTCAGGATGGAAGGGCAGTGGTGAATGCTTCCACTGATTATAAGAATGAGTTCGGATTGATTGATAAAAAGGGAGCATATATCATCCCGCCTAAATATAATGATATCAATATTCTCGGGGGAAACCGGGCATCTGTTGGCAAGGCGATCAATGCAACGGAACCATATCTGGGTTCTGTTTACGCGATTGCAGATACCCAAAGCGGAAAGTTGTTGACAGATTTTATCTATAGCAGTGTAAATGATTTTCAAGACTCCTATAGCTCTGTTACTCAGGACGAAACGAGCTTTTTTATCACTAAAAAGGGGACACGGGCGACTGGGCTGCCTGTCATTCGGGGTATAGGGACGCTTACATTGGCAGGGAGCATCATTAAGGCCTTTGTGGACCAGCGATTAACGTATTATGCCCGAAACGGCAACGTTGTGTATTCCCAAAATATCACCATCCCCCTATCAGGTAAAGTATTTATTCGTGAGGAAAAATACATGCCGAACAAGGATTACCTGGTGTATTTCCCCCAACTGGATGGAATGAAGGATGAAAATGCCGAGAAACGCGTAAATCAGGTCCTGAAAAAGAAATCCCAGGTAAAACCGATTGACCCGAATGCACAGCTCGACTACAGCTATAGCGGTGACTTCTCTGTGAGATTTTTTCAAAAGGCCTTGCTCATTCTGGAGCTTGTCGGCTATAATTTTCCATTTGGTGCAGCACATGGGATGCCGAGTCAGATTGAAGTGCCAATCAATATTAAGAATGGCAGTATCTATGTATTAAAGGACCTTTTCAAACCAGGCAGCGATTATGTGAAGGTACTGAGCGAGATAATCGGCAAGCAGATTGCCGCCTCGGAGGATGGCTATTACTTCCCGGATGCATATAAAGGAATCAGCCCCGATCAGCCGTTCTATGTGAATAATGAGTCACTATTCATCTACTTTCAGCCATATGAAATCGCAGCCTTTGCAGCAGGTTTCCCGACATTTGAGATTCCGTTTTCGGAGATCGAATCGATTATTAACAAGGAAGGCGACTTTTGGAAGTCGTTTCATTAAGGTAGTTGGCACTCTTTGATTCTAAAGGGGTGCTTTTTCGTATGTTGAGTTAAATACATTTGTCAAAAAATCTTACAAACGAGTTGATTATTTTATCAAACGAAATGATAATGCTAAAAAATAATTATTTTTTTAGAAAATTGCTTACTGCTTTCTGCCAAATATATTCATGCTATACTAGAAAAAAGGAAAATAATACCGATAACTTTTGGAGTGAATGCAGATGAAAAATCAATTATTCATTGAACAAATAGAAGACACTGATCCCTACCTGGATGAACTTGCAGAAATGCTGGTTCTCGTTGTCGAGGGTGCATCCATCGGATTCCTGCCGCCAATTACAAAGGAAGTTGCAGTAGAGTATTGGAAACGTGTAAGGAAACCTGGAATCGTACTCTTTATTGCTAGAATTGAGAATCGTGTGGTCGGAAGCGTTCAGCTCCATGAGAGTTCGAGTCAAAATGGTGCGCACCGGGCAGAAATCGCCAAAATGATGATACATCCCGAATTCAGGCAACAAGGTATCGCGAGAAAGCTCATGATGGTTGCTGAAGAAAAAGCCATTAGTGGGGGAAAAACACTATTGGTCCTGGATACGAGAGAAGGAACCGCAGCCAACAGCCTCTACATTTCCCTTGGATACGTAGAAGTAGGAAGAATCCCGAACTATGCAAGGTCCGCTGACGGAACACTTCATACGACCGTAATCTATTACAAACAGATCGGTCTGGTGGTGTGATTGACTTATCGAGCCAAGACACAAAGAGGATTGCTGGTTAGCTTACTATTTTTTACACTCGCATCATGGGCATGGAATTTTGATACTACTAATCTCTTTTCCTTTCATATTATAATACTTGTTTTTATTCTGGTTGCTTTGGGGACCAGCTATGAATTAACCGTAGACAAAGCGGTTCTAACCTACCAAATGTTGTTCCTCCAGACTACAATTTTTAAAAGAACAGTAAATGCATCACAGATCAGCCAGATGAAGTTCAAACGGTACGGTTGGATTCAAACTGGGGTTGCGATACGAATGAAAAAGGGATTCACGTTGCGGATTGTTGGCTTTAAACCGCAACACCATCTAATTAGATTAGAAAAATTTGCAGAAGAAAATGGCATTCCTATTAATGAAACAGCAGGCTACATCATCTTGAAAAGATAGATTCAAAACCAATCGGATAGTTAATGAAAATAAGGGGATGATATCCTAAAAAGCTATCCGAGGTATGAATTATGACTTTAGTTATTAAGATTTTGGTTATCTACATCATTACAATTGCCATCATGCGGCTTATGGGGAAATCCACGATTGTCCAGATGACCCCTTATGATCTGGTGGCCATCATAATTGTAGGAACGGTTGCATCCGAACCCCTGATCAGTACGGAGTTCCTGCCAACGCTTGGCGCATTGACCACTTTGGTGATCCTGCATATTATCTTTTCCAAGCTTACATTATGGCAATGGGGAAACCGATTTTTTCTGGGGGAACCCACTCTGCTTGTAAAAAATGGAGAAATCATTGAGGATAATATGGAAAAGACAATGGTGTCGATTGCACAGCTGCTTTCCATTTTAAGAAGTAAAGGCTATCCCAACATATCCGATATTGATTATGCCATTCTTGAGCCGATCGGTGAAATCAGCATTATTCCAAAGGCGGGGAATACCCCTGTGACTGTGCAGCATCTGGATATCTCGATTGATGATGAAGGACTACCGATAGCGGTCATCATTGATGGAAGGGTCCAGGATAAAAATTTGAAACTGCTTGGTAAATCGCGGGATTGGCTTATGGAAAAGCTCCAAACCAACAATCTGAACGTAAAGGATATTATCTACGCCTATGTGAATGAAAAAACGAAAAGTCTGCAGATCAATAAAAGGAAATAGGGAAAAGCGCTATAAGGTTTGGCGCTTTTTTTGTGTGTAGAATTATGTCGGACATTGCGTTTTGTGCGTATTGTCATGATTTTTCATCGTATTTTCAGAATTTTACGCGTAAGTGGGATTGATTTCATCGCATATTTAAATTTTTGTGCAAAAGCAACCAATTTTTGTACATAAGCGATATTGGGAAGCAGGTTTACCCCAGGTTGCCTCGCTTTACTTCAAAACCTCTAAAATCCACTCCTTCAAATCCACCATTCGAAGTTGCTCGATGCTCTTATCCGTCCCCGTGACCAGGATGGGGGTGACGGAATCCACTTTATGCATGGCTCCGTATAGCCGTGCTAGCGCATCTGGATAATCACCATACTCAATAAGAGTATCTTTTAATTTCAAATCCAAAATGGAAATATTTCCTTTAAGAGACCAGGCTTGATGATATTCATCCTTGAAGGGTCCTTTGGAAGCGATGGTAAGCATCCCTTTATGATCAGGGGAAATGACATGGATGCTCCCGCCTTCCTCCCAGGCTATCCAAGCAATCCGGGAGTCAAGCTTCAGGGTGGACGCGATCTCTCTTGTAGCCGATTTTTCTCTCAAATAATAGATATAGGCCATACGCTCATTCGCTGTAATAACCAGCTCGTCTTTAGGACTTATCTCTTCCCCTAGTTCCAGCACTTTGTAGCTTTGAAGAGCTTCTCTTAGATCAATTAACGCTTCTTTTTTCTCCTCGTTAACAGAAGATTGATTACTGTCCCCTATGATCACCCACACCATATTTTCGAGGGCATCTTCCCAGGTCGGAAATACATTCAACACTTTCTGAAGCTGTTGATCAAGCTCTTTAATCCCTTTTAATGTCCCCGGTCCTTTCTTATGTACAGGATGGTCATTCTCCGGAAAATAAAGGATTGTAAATGCAGGAAGGATATTTTCCTTCAAAAGAAAAATCAGTTCCTGTGCTGAATAGGCATCATTAAGCCCTAATCGATTCACGATATGCTTGTTCTTGGGATCTTGTTGTAACAGCCTACCCATGGATAGGTATGTTGGACCTTTTGTCTGGTATATAACGGGAAGTTCCGTAAGTTTTGCGACTGCTTTTGGGATTTTCAATGTGTGCTCATAATTTCCTCGATAGATCAATGTATTAATGGAAGCGGACTGTTTACCGGCCCTATCCAATTCTTCATGTATAGTTGTGACATCTGGTGAAAGGTCTGAATTATTATAATGATACAAGCTGTTCTCAGCAATTTGAGCGGGGCCAAGCTTAAGAATTTCAAACAATCCATTTCCATAGCTGATAATCCGCTGCTTATCCGTATCAAACCAAATAAGGGCAGGGATTTTATGCTGATCGGGATAAGTACCTGTGATGATAGTGCTATCAATCGTAACGGACATAGTGGGATAGGAGCTCACAAGGGTGTTACTGTAGTTTCCATGCTTCATGAAAAAAGCTAGAGCGGGGGCTTTATTTTCCTTAATGGCTTTTTTTAGTGGCTCATCCATCAATGAGTCAATAACAAGGAGAATCACCTTTTTTGAGGTCTCATTGTTGACCTGTACAATCTCTGAGGCTTTTCTTTGCTGATGTAAATTGCGGTCGACGAATACACCTGCAATGATTAAACTGCTCATAAGGATAAAAAGGAAAGACCGGGTTCTCATGGAAAACCACCCCCCAAAAGTGTGGACCTATTACTATTACAAAATTTTCGCAAATTTAAGTTTCTGATCGCTTGTGGAGAATCAAACCGATAAAGAATCCTAAAATGCCGCTGCCAAAAATGTCAGAAGGATAGTGAGAACCTACCCAAACACGTGAAACACCTGTTAACAAGGACAATCCCAATAGGAAGGAGCCAAGTATACGTTTATAAAAAAAGATAGTAGAAGAAAATGCAAAAACCAGTATCGTATGTTTACTTGGAAAGGAAGAATCGACTTTAGAAGGGATGAGAATTCCAACACGTTTTTTTACAAAAGGTCTTGGCCGAAAATAAATAAGCTTAATCAATCGGTTCGTTACCAATGCAGCTAAAATGGATAGGAAAGCATCATTGGTCATCTTTAAATGACTTTTCTTATTCAGCCAAAGAACAATTAATACAATGATATAAATAATATTAACCTCTTCCAATTAATTTAATCCTATATTTCTATATCAATGATTGCGTTAAATTCGGAATGTATTTTTATTGTTCTAATGAAACGTATAAATTATTCATTTCACGAGGTAGCTGTATTTAATTTTCTTTTGAAAAAAACAATTCTAAAATTCTTTGAAAATCAATAAAATTAATAGAGATATTTTTACAATTATGTGATATATTTTTAATCAAGTTGTTTCTCAACTTAAACTGACAAAATACTATTTTTTTTGTAGGGGGATTTTGGAATGCATTGGTATACGAATGTATTGAAAAATTATGTTACTTTTAGTGGCAGAGCAAGACGTAAAGAGTACTGGATGTTCGCTCTTATCAACTTTTTGATTTCTTTGGCACTGACTGTGGTAGAGATTGTTGCAGATTTATCACAAATTTTAACTGGCCTTTATTCATTATTCATTTTCTTACCTTCTTTGGCTGTAACAATTCGCCGCTTGCACGATACAGGCAAATCCGGCTGGTGGTTCCTGATTGTACTTATTCCATTGGTAGGTGCGATTATTCTTCTTGTGTTTATGTGTCTTGACAGTGAAGAAGGAACAAACAAATACGGTCCAAATCCTAAATCAGCTGGCTATTAATAGTCTGATAGCGTTAAAGAAAACCGTCCATCCTTGGGCGGTTTTTCTATTTGGTATAGATTAATCTATGTTTGATTTAGATTCATTTGGACAGACGGCAAGATTCATATTAGTATAGAGATATATGATTGGAAAATTAATCTAATTTTAGTGAAAAATATGGACGGTGACTAATTGTTGAAAAAAGTTCTGGAGAATGCAGAAGAATATAATAATCCCATTTTATATGATCAGGAAAATGAGAGTTTCCAAGACGATATCCCATTCCTGTTGAAGTGGGCTAACAAAACGGAAGGGCCAATTATCGACATTGCTTGTGGTACTGGCAGAGCTACGATCCCTTTGGCTGAAGCAGGATTTGAAATGATAGGTGTAGATATCAATGGGAAAATGCTTGACGAAGCGAAAAGAAAAGCTGCAGAACTTTTGATTCCTATTCAGTGGGAAGAACAGGATTGCACAGACTTTCAATTGGAAGCAAAGAGCAATTTGATCTTTACGGTCGGAAATTCCTTTCAGCACTTTTTAACCAATGAAGCTCAGGATATGTTGCTGAAGTCTGTGGGCAAACATTTGGAGATGGGAGGCATCTTCATATTCGGTACAAGGTTTCCAAGTTCCGAGGAGCTGCTTCAGCCAAGTACGGAAGAATATTGGAGAAGCTACAAGGATGGGGATACGCAGCAAAAAGTGGATGTCTACACGATAAGTGAATATGACCCGATCGAGCAGCTGCAGCATTACACCACGATAAGAAGAATGAAAGAGAGTGAGGCCAGTACCAGAATCACATTAAGATACACCTATCCAAAAGAGATGGAGCGCCTTCTAACAAAACATGGCTTCAAGATTTTACATGTGTTTCAGGATTTGAAAGAAACCCCTCTATCCAAGGATGCCTATCAGATGGTTTGTATTTGTGAGAAGGTCGGATGAATGGATTCGGAATAGTTCGTAATGTTATTACTTTCTGCATTCTGTAACCTCATCTTTGGGGCAGTGTTTTACTTCGTTGCAGGCTCTTGGGTGATCAGCATCAGATATCTACTTTCAAAGATTGGTTGGGTAGTAGATTCCAATTCGGATGATGGTTTTCTTCAATTTTTCCTCTTTGTCGCGATCACTTCGAGCATAATATTTTTCCCTGTCTGGATTATAATCAATAAAGCGATGGTACATGCTATACCCGTTCGGAGAGCCACGTACTTTTGGATAAACGGTGCCGGTTTTCTAATAGGTGTTTTTGCGGTTATGGGTTACTTGCAACTGCTTTAATGGAACCATGAACACGAGGAATCACTAGATGAGGGATGCCTTTTTTAGAAGAGGGTATCTCTTTTTTTTATGTAATACTGGGTGTCGGAAAATGGCGGAATGTGCGTTTTATCGATATCCTGGTTTATTTCACCGATAAAATAAAATTCTCGTTGATAAATTTTTCTTTCCGTTGATATCATGTCCGGAATCGTTGATATATGAAAATTTCCATTTATATCGGTATTCGCCTTGCAAAAAGATGAGTGGTTTGTAGCTCATACGTCCCCCAAAAACGCTATTTCCGCACTTTAATCCTAATCCCGCAACCACACAACACCGTATGCTTCAATTTCTTCTCCGGTTTTTCACAGATTCTGCAGATTTGACCGATCATGTTTCCAACTCCTTTCCGATTTTGTAGCAGGCACCATTATGTTGGTGCCTGCCATGACAGTAGTGAGAATAAAAGAGAATGTTAATGTTTGATATTATTAGTACAAGAAGTTACAGAACTTCCTGTGGCACCTTCAGCCCGAGGCCTTCAGCGACGCGTGTTCCGTATTCATGGTCCGCTTTGTAGAAGTGGGCGATCTGGCGAAGCTTTATTTCATCATTTTCAACAGGAGCCATGGAACCGACGATATTGGCAACAAGACGTGTGCGTCCCTCTTCGCTTTGCAGGCGATATAGGTCCCCGGCTTGTGTGTAGTGATCATGGTGGTCATAACTAACACTGTCCGCTACTCCGGAAATAGGATATGCCGCTGGTTTATTTTCAGGTGATTCAGTTGGACCTCCATAGCTGTTCGGCTCATAGTATACTGAACCGCCGCCATTGTTATCGAATCTCATTTGGCCATCGCGCTGGTAGTTGTGTACTTCATTGCGTGCCCGGTTGATCGGCAATGCCTGATGGTTGGCTCCTACGCGATATCGGTGTGCATCATGGTAGGCGAACAAGCGTCCTTGCAGCATTTTATCAGGAGAAACATCGATTCCCGGCACCAATGTTCCCGGGGAGAATGTTGCCTGTTCCACTTCTGCAAAATAGTTTTCCGGGTTCTTATCCAAGACCATGCGGCCAACTTCGATTAAAGGATAATCTTTTTGGGACCAAACCTTCGTCACATCGAACGGATCGAAACGGTACGTATTGGCGTCCTCAAGCGGCATGATTTGTACATATACCTTCCATGCAGGGAAATCGCCTTTCTCGATGGAATTGAAAAGATCTTGCGTATGATAGTCAGGATTTTCTCCAGCAATTCTGGTCCCAACTTCTTCTGTCAGGTTTTTGATTCCTTGCTCTGTTTTGAAATGATACTTGATCCAAACCCCGTCTCCATCCTCATTTACCCATTTAAAGGTATGGCTTCCGAATCCGTGCATATGACGGAAGGTTGCTGGAATTCCGCGGTCCGACATAAGTATGGTTACTTGATGCAATGATTCAGGGGAGAGGCTCCAGAAATCCCAAACCGCATTAGGGTTCTTTAAGTGTGTTTGTGGATGGCGCTTTTGCGTATGGATAAAATCCGGGAATTTGATGGCATCACGAATGAAGAACACAGGTGTGTTGTTACCTACAAGATCGTAGTTTCCATCTTCCGTATAGAACTTCACTGCAAATCCGCGTGGGTCACGAACAGAATCGGCAGAACCATTCTCACCTGCAACCGTGGAGAAGCGAACGAATAGCGGTGTTCGTTTTCCAATCTCGGATAGGAATTTTGCTTTCGTATATTTAGTCACGTCATTTGTCACTTCGAAGTATCCGTGTGCACCGGCACCTTTGGCGTGAACTACCCGCTCAGGTACCCGCTCCCTGTTGAAATGAGCCAGTTTTTCTAATAGGTGTACATCTTGGATTAAAGTCGGGCCTCTGGAACCTGCCGTCATGGAGTTCTGATTGTCCCCAACAGGAGCACCCCAGCTAGTAGTCAAATTTTTATTATTGATACTCAAATTGTTTCACCTCAATGAATAGATTAGTAGTACATTTCTAATGATAACACTTCTCAAACAAAAATCAATATTTATTTATAATAATTATAAAAAGAAAATTTTTATAAAGAGGAAATCACGCTTAAATTTATTTCGCATAGGAGACCATTCTGCTATACTACTAAAAAACATATAAAGGAGATTGTCTTATATGAAGAAAAAGCAGCGAAAACAACAACCACAGCCTGCTAAGCAAAAAGAGGAAAAGCTTTCCTTGAAGGATCAGCTGCAGGACGATGTTTTTTCAAAATTAAAATCAATGAAAGACCAGCTTGTTCAGACAGAGCAGAAGGCAAAGGATGAAGAGGCTGCCAGAATAAAAGAGGAAAAACGTCTAAAAGAGAAGAACAAGTCGTTTGAAGAATTGTTTGAGGAAAGCAACCAGAACTGGAAGGAATTCAAATAGTGACAAGGAAATATTTTGTGGTTGATCATAACCCGTTATGGCTGGAACAATTTCAAACTGAAGAGAAGCTTTTGAAAGAGGTATTCGATAAAGCGGCTGTGAACATCCATCATATCGGCAGCACGGCTATTCCTTCGATAAAAGCGAAACCTATTATCGATATTTTAATAGAGGTTTCAGCATTAATTGAGGTGGACCAGCTAAATCCAAAGCTTTTGGAGCTTGGCTATGAGGCGAAAGGTGAAAACGGAATCGCGCAGCGACGCTATTTTCAAAAAGGCGGAAAAAGACGCAGTCACCATCTCCATTGCTTTATTTCCGATCATCCAGAAGTGGAAAGGCACCTGAATTTCCGCGACTATCTAATCGCTCATCCTGAAAAAGCGATGGAATACAGCGACTTGAAGCACCGTTTATCGACTGAAAATGGTGGGGATCGCGAGGCATACCTTTCGGGGAAAGAGCCTCTAATCAAGCAATTCGATAAGGAAGCGGAGATGTGGTCTCGTAGTCTCAAATAAAAAGTGCCTGACACATTAACTATGTCAGGCACTTTTTTCAATTAAGGTGGGAATCATAATGCGACTGCTTCAGAAAAGTCTTTATTTTTACCATTTCACTTTCCGTTAATGGAGGGTATTCCATAGCGGAAATGTTGGCTCTTACCTGTTCCAACGAGCTCGCTCCGGGAATTACGGCTGCAACTGTCGGATGAGCCAGGCAATAATGAAGGGCAGCCGATTGTAATGGACGGTCCTTTATCGTATCTTGTAGTTTCCCAATCAACACCACTAGCTCTTCATAAGAGTAGTCCATATATCCGTTGTCCTTAGCCTTTTCTTTCGCTTTTTCAAGCCCAGTATTGGAAAGGAGTCCTTTTGCTAGAGGGCCCCTTGCTACTACGCTGATGTTGTTGGCATGAAGGTAATCCAGATATTCCTCGGGTCTAGTATCAAGCATGGAATATTGCATCATGATGGAAACGATAGAGGAGGATTCCGTAAAACGTTTGATGACATTCGGCCGGATAGAGGAGATCCCGTATTCGCGGATATACCCTTCCTTCTTCAATTCCTCGAATGCTTCGATCGCTTCCTCCGTAGGATCATCAATTGTCCCACCATGAAGCTGGTATAGGTCGATATAATCGGTCTGCAATCTCTTTAGGCTATCCTTTACCCCGGACTTGATGTGTTCCTTTGAAGGATCCCACTCCCAGCCTTCTTTCCCGGGGGTCCATCTGTTGCCGACCTTGGTGGCAAGGATGACCTTGTCACGCTGCCCCTTCAAGGCCTGTCCGACGATTTCTTCGTTACGTCCAAAATCATAGAGATCAGCGGTATCCAAGTAGTTGATGCCGTGATCCAGTGCTTCTCTTATAATTTCCCCAGCCTTTTTTTCATCGGTGCCAAGTGACATGCAGCCAAGACCCATTTTACTGACAAGAAGATCTGAATTTCCTAACCTGTTTTTCTCCATTCACAATTCCCTCCTTTTTTGAAAATCACTTTTTATTATTGTAACGAAAAAAGAAGGCCCCCGGCAAACGGGAGCCCTCATTTAGCGTTATTATCTTTAAGATGATCAATCCATTCCTGAACCGTCCCGTGCTTTTTTGCATATTCCTTCAGTTTGGATCGGATTTCCCAGGCTTTCCCAACCAGAACGATACTGTTAGGACGCACATAGATCTGCAAATTTGTTACCTCCCAATCTTTGTATGGTAGAATGTATGAATAAATAATGACAATCAGAACAAGGAGCGGTTTAGCGTGGATCATTTAAAGGAAACGACGATAAAAAAAGATAAATTATTTTCAGGAAGAATCATTGATCTATATCTGGAAGAGGTGCGCTTGCCGAATGGAAATACGAGCAGCCGTGAGATTATCAAGCATCCGGGTGCAGTGGCTGTCATCGCCATTACAGAGGAGAATAAAATCGTGATGGTGCGTCAGTTCCGCAAGGCGATGGAAAAGGTGTTAGTCGAGATACCGGCAGGCAAGCTTGAAAAAGGGGAGGAACCGATCACGACGGCGAAACGTGAGCTGGAGGAGGAAACAGGCTATACGTGCGATTCTCTGACACCGCTCATCTCCTTCTATACATCACCAGGTTTTGCAGATGAACTGGTGCATCTTTTTGTAGCAAACGGTTTGAGGAAGGATACCATAGAGCATCACCTGGATGAGGATGAGTTTGTTGATTTGTTGGAGGTAACACTTGAGGAAGCTCAGCGGATGGTAGAAAACCAGGAAATCTACGATGCCAAGACAGCCTTTGCCGTTCAGTATCTACAGCTGCAAGCCATGATGCGAAAGTAGGAGGGTTCCATGCAGGACTATTTTACAGATCTACATATTCATTTGGGCTCCACTTTAAGTGGCAAACCCGTTAAAATTACCGCTTCGAGAAAAATGACCATTGAAGCGGTGATGGAAGAGGCACGGACTCGCAAAGGTCTGGATATGATTGGGGTCATTGACTGTCATGTCCCGGAAGTTCTGGTCCAGCTAGGAAACTTGGTGAAAGCTGGAGTGGCCAATGAGCAGGCTGATGGTGGGATACAGTTTGGAGAAACAACGCTGATTCTCGGTACAGAGCTGGAAATCCATGATGAAAACTGCCAGGGACTTATTCACGTATTATGTTATTTTCCAAAACGTGAGACCATGATTGAGTTCTCGCGCTGGCTCAGTGAACGTTTGAAAAATATCACGCTATCCACACAGCGTGTATATGAAAATGCAGTGGTGATCCAGGAAAAAGTGCGTGAACTGGATGGACTATTCATTCCGGCACATGTATTTACTCCTTTTAAGAGCCTCTATGGGAAAGGTGTTGTCCAAAGCTTGAGAGAAGTGTTCGATCCTGAACTGATCGATGCGGTGGAGCTTGGATTAAGTGCGAATACCGCTATGGCAAGCGCTTTATCCGAACTGGACCGTTATTCGTTTGTTTCCAATTCGGATGCCCATTCGGTAGGGAAAATCGCTCGGGAATATCAGAAGATCAACATGATGGAACCGACGTTTGAAGAGCTAAAGGCTGCTCTGCACGAAAGGGATGGTAGAGGCATTACAGCCAATTACGGGCTCGATCCGCATCTTGGAAAATACTATCGGACCGCTTGTGTTGAGTGTTTGCAGGTCGTGGATGGTGTTGGCGCAGTTGTAGAGGGATGTCCGGGCTGCGGGCATGCCCGGTTGACAAAAGGCGTCTCAGTGCGAATAGAAGAGATTCGTGATCAAGCGGCATCTTCTAGGGAAAGACCACCATACATCCACCAGGTTCCGTTGGATTTTATTCCCGGGCTTGGTCCGAAAACTTTGCAGAATCTGCGAGAGGTGTTTGGAACAGAAATGAAGATTTTACACGAGGCCACATTTGAACAGCTTGCTTCAGTGATCGGTGAAAAGGTAGCTCAACTGATTGTAAAGGCGAGAAGAGGGGAACTCACCTTTCATAGCGGCGGCGGGGGCAGGTTTGGACGAGTGAAGTAGTTATTATTATTGAGGTCGGCGAAATAACTAAGCCGACTTTTTTGCGGTCCTGTGGAAGCGGGGAATGTCGGAAACGCTAAAAGTTTTCCGCCTCCCAGTCATACTTCCTGTCCTCCTTCATACAATCTAGTAAGAGAGTGATAGGAGGAACTAGGATGAAAAAACAGTCGCGCTTTTCCATTTTACTAGGGCATTTAAGAGAACACTCCTCTTTATACTTGTTCATTGTCGTGCTTTTTTTTATGGGAGTGATTTTCGGTGCCATTGTCGTCAACAGCATGAACTTTACGCAGAAGCAGGATCTGCTAGTCTACTTGAACCGCTTTTTTGGACAAGTGGCGGATGGTCAGTTTGCGAATGCGAAGGATATATTCTTTCAGAGCTATTTTCATAATGTGAAATATGTGCTCCTCATGTGGGTGCTCGGCATTTCCATCATAGGGTTGCCGGTCATTTTGGTATTATTGTTTTTAAAAGGGGTAGTGGTCGGTTTTACGGTTGGCTTCCTGGTCAACCAATTAAGCTGGGAGGGCTTTTTGCTATCCTTCGTATCGATCCTTCCACAGAACATGATTGCCATACCGGCTTACATCATCATCGGCACCTTGTCTGTGGCATTTTCGTTAAAAATGATTCGCCAGCAATTTGTAAAGAGAATTCAGGAGCCCTTCTTTCAGCAGTTCTTAAGATATAGCCTGGCGATGGGCTGCATCTGCCTGCTGCTAATCCCAGCATCGCTGATAGAAGCTGTGGCATCCCCGGTATTTATGAAATCGGTTATCACCATGTTAAAATAATTATTATTTAAAAATGACTATTATGGCTTATTTGTAATAATTATATTTTCTTTGACAGTTCTCTCCCTATTCGATAAAATAAAATGGTATAGCGAGGGAGGGAACAAGTTATGGAAGACAGAATTGAACGGATTAAAACGCAGCTACATTCCGCAAGCTACAAGCTTACTCCTCAACGGGAATCAACTGTCCGTGTTTTATTGGAGCATGAAGAGGATCATTTAAGTGCGGAAGATGTATACCTCCTCGTAAAAGAAAAGTCCCCCGAAATTGGACTTGCTACCGTTTATCGAACTTTAGAGCTGCTTACAGAATTGAAAATAGTGGATAAAATAAATTTTGGCGATGGTGTGTCCCGTTATGACTTAAGGCAAGAGGGCAAAAAGCATTTCCATCACCATCTGGTTTGTATAGAGTGTGGCGCAGTGGATGAGATTCAGGATGACCTGTTGGAAGATGTGGAAGCAATCGTGGAGCGTGATTGGAAATTCAAGATCAAAGATCACCGTCTGACATTCCACGGAATCTGTCATCGTTGCCAGGATCCAGAAAATCCGGAAGAAGAGAACTAGAATACATAATGAAAATGTCCCAACGAGCAAAGCGCTTCGGGACATTTTTTTATTTTTAGGAATCAGATATGTAAAAAACCGTATAGTAGTAAGTTTTAGGGTGTCTAGCTGTTGATTGGAGCAATAGGCTCCACCAACGCCCCGCGGAAAGCGCAACCTATTGCGGAAATCAACAGCGGTGTTTAATGTGCAAATTAAATTTACAATCTACACTAACCATGTATAAAACCCCGATAAATTGTCATACCTTCTAATAAGACAAGTTATTCGGAAAATTTGCAGGTTGGAGGTTCGTTATACATGAAGAATATTATGGAAACATGCTATAATACATTTAAAGTATTTATATTATTTACCGGCTGCACGGTGCTATTTTACTATGGCATCATGTGGGTCAATCAGGAGTATCAGAATTACCACCGTTATGATGAGCCGGAGGGGGCAGCGGTGAAAGTGACAAAAATGATAGAGGAGAAGGATGAAAGCTGGATACAGCGTTTACTGTTTTTCTATCATTACGGGGAGTAGAGTGAAGTGCAGGAGCATTTAAATGATTTTATGCATTATTTGGTAGTCGAGAAGGGTTTGGCAGATAACACGATTGTATCCTATGAACGTGACTTGAAAGCATATATTCTATATATCAGCAAGGTGGAGGAGATTGCTTCACTCGATCATGTGACAAGAGCGACCATTATCCAATCTTTAAAGTTCCTCCATGAAAAAGGAAAGTCTTCGAAGACCATTTCGAGGCATATTGCATCAATACGCTCTTTTCACCAGTTTTTGCTTCGGGAAAAAGTGACCACCCAAGATCCGACCGTACATATCGACCGTCCTAAGACAGAGCAGAAGCTGCCACAGGTATTATCGGTGGAAGAGGTGCAGGCCCTGTTGGATTCCCCAGATACAAGCAAGGAGATCGGGATCAGGGACAAGGCGATGCTTGAGCTGTTGTATGCCACAGGTATGCGTGTGTCGGAGCTTATTTCCCTAAATCTGAGTGATGTCCATTTAACGATGGGGTTTGTACGCTGCATCGGAAAAGGGAACAAGGAGAGAATCATTCCCCTTGGAAAACTGGCACAGCTGGCGGTTCATACATATATAGAAGAAAGTAGAGGACGGCTCAAAAAGAAAAAGGTAACAGATGCACTGTTTTTGAACCATCATGGTAACCGTCTGACCAGACAGGGGTACTGGAAAATCCTCAAAAAACTCTCCAAAGAGGCGGGAATTGAAAAGGATCTCACTCCTCATACATTGCGTCATTCGTTTGCAACACATCTTTTGGAAAACGGGGCAGATCTCAGAGCAGTCCAGGAGATGCTCGGTCATGCTGATATTTCCACAACACAGATTTATACACACGTTACAAAGACTCGAATGAAGGATGTCTACAGCATGTTTCATCCAAGAGCATAAAGGCTGGTTGTCAGAACAGTCTTTTTTTTATTTTTTGATTGCAAGACTGAAAGCGCTTGTTTATACTGAGGAAAGAGGTCA
This sequence comes from Sutcliffiella sp. NPDC057660, assembly GCF_042800035.1. Classification (NCBI taxonomy): domain Bacteria; kingdom Bacillati; phylum Bacillota; class Bacilli; order Caryophanales; family Bacillaceae; genus Sutcliffiella; species Sutcliffiella sp. NPDC057660. Next base: position 241,143 of record NZ_JBHVHV010000007.1, on the reverse strand, counting down.
GACTTCTGACAAATCAAGTTAGTATTTCTTATGGTTATCCTCTTAAAAAGAGGGGAAAATACCTAGGACAAAAAAACATGAATGTAGAATAGCTTTTATAGGAGGTTATCAAATGAGTTCTTATACATATAAAAGAGTGTTCCTTGTCGTGATGGACTCTGTTGGAATCGGGGAAGCGCCTGATGCAGAAAAGTTCGGTGACAAGGGTGCTGATACATTGGGACATATCGCAGAGCGTATGAATGGGCTAGACATGCCAAACATGGCGAAGCTTGGCCTAAGCAATATCGAACAAGTGCAAGGTGTTGAAAAGGCAGCCAAGCCGCTTGCTTTCTATACAAAAATGGAAGAGGCATCAAGCGGGAAGGATACAATGACTGGTCACTGGGAAATCATGGGTCTTCGCATCGATACGCCATTCCAGGTGTTTCCGGAAGGATTTCCTGATGAGCTGATTCAGGAGCTTGAAGAGAAGACGGGCAGAAAAGTGATTGGTAACATTCCTGCATCCGGAACGGAAATCCTTGATCAATTAGGGAAAGAGCATATGGAAACAGGCTCACTTATTGTATATACTTCTGCTGATTCCGTTCTCCAAATCGCTGCACATGAAGGTGTCGTTCCGATAGAGGAGTTGTATGACATCTGTAAAATTGCCCGCGAATTGACACTGGATGAAAAATACATGGTTGGAAGAGTCATTGCCCGTCCGTTCGAAGGAGAGCCTGGCAATTTCAAACGTACATCAAACCGTCATGACTATGCATTAAAGCCTTTTGAACGCACTGTCATGAATGAGTTGAAGGACAGCGGATTTGATGTGATTTCCATAGGCAAGATCTCTGACATTTTCGACGGAGAGGGTGTAACAAAATCCCTACGTACCGTTTCCAATATGGATGGTATGGATAAGCTTATGGATACTGTTGAAATGGACTTCACAGGACTCAGCTTCTTGAATCTTGTTGACTTTGATGCTGTTTACGGTCATAGAAGAAATCCGGAAGGCTACGGAAAAGCTTTGGAAGAGTTTGATGCAAGACTTCCTGAAGTGCTGTCCAACCTTCGTGAGGATGACCTATTGATCATTACAGCGGACCACGGAAATGATCCGACCTTCCCTGGTACCGACCATACACGTGAGTATGTACCTTTATTGGTGTACACACCACGAAAAGAAGAAGGAAAAGAATTGGACATCCGTAAAACATTTGCAGATATCGGTGCAACCGTTGCGGATAACTTTAATACAAAAATGCCGAAGCACGGAAAAAGCTTCTTAACAGACTTAAACTAGGGGGAACTTTTCATGAATGTAGCTGCAATCAAACAATCTGCTGAGTACATTTCAGCAAAAATCAAGAACCAACCGAAAATCGGACTTATTTTGGGATCGGGACTCGGCGTACTTGCGGAAGAAATCCAAAATCCAATCACCATCCCATATGGCGAGATCCCTGAATTCCCAGTTTCTACAGTTGAAGGACATGCTGGCCAGTTGGTAATCGGAGAACTTGAAGGTAAAACGGTTATCGCGATGCAAGGTCGCTTCCATTTCTATGAAGGCTATTCCATGGACAAAGTGACATTCCCTGTTCGTGTCATGAAATACTTGGGTGTAGAAAAGCTGATCGTGACAAACGCTGCTGGTGGAGTGAATGAAAGCTTTGAAGCTGGCGATTTGATGCTACTGACGGACCATATCAACAACATGGGTACAAACCCGTTAATCGGGCCTAACGACAATGAACTTGGTGCGCGTTTCCCTGATATGTCCGAGCCTTATTGCAAGGAATTGCGTAAGCTTGCAAAAGAGGTGGCAGCACAAATCGGCCTTAAGGTGCAAGAAGGGGTATATGTTGGAAACACAGGACCTTCCTATGAAACTCCAGCAGAAATAAGAATGCTTCGTACATTAGGCGGGGACGCTGTTGGGATGTCAACTGTGCCGGAAGTGATCATTGCCCGTCATAGCGGTATGAAAGTGCTTGGCATCTCTTGTATCTCCAATATGGCAGCAGGAATTCTTGATCAGCCATTAACACATGATGAAGTAATGGAAACAACTGAAATGGTAAAAGCCAACTTCCTGCAATTCGTAAAAACAATCATCAAAGGTATGTAATTTTAAAATAGAGGTGTGTTTGACATGAGAATGGTAGACGTTATTGAGAAGAAACGTGATGGAAAAGAACTGACTACAGAAGAAATCCAATTCGTCGTAAAAGGCTTCACGGACGGTTCCATCCCTGACTATCAAATGAGTGCATTTGCAATGGCCACTTATTTCAAGGGAATGAGCGATCAGGAGCGTGCGGACCTTACAATGGCAATGGTTCACTCCGGTGACACGATTGACCTTTCTGCAATCGAAGGAATCAAGGTTGACAAGCACAGTACAGGAGGAGTTGGCGATACAACTACTTTAGTATTGGCTCCTCTAGTTGCGGCAGTTGGAGTACCTGTTGCGAAAATGTCCGGACGCGGTCTTGGCCACACAGGCGGAACAATCGATAAGCTTGAAGCGGTACCTGGCTTCCACGTGGAAATCGACAATCAGGAATTCATTGATTATGTGAACAAGAACAAGGTTGCTGTCATCGGTCAAAGCGGAAACCTGACTCCTGCTGACAAAAAGCTTTATGCACTTCGTGATGTAACAGCTACTGTTAACAGCATTCCATTGATCGCAAGCTCCATCATGAGTAAGAAAATCGCAGCTGGGGCAGACGCAATCGTACTGGATGTAAAAACAGGTGCTGGCGCATTCATGAAGGATCTGGATGAAGCGAAAAAGCTTGCAAAAGCAATGGTTGACATCGGGAACAATGTTGGTCGCAGAACAATGGCTGTTATCTCCGACATGAGCCAACCTCTTGGCTATGCTATCGGTAACGCATTGGAGATCAAAGAAGCAATCGATACGCTTCGCGGAAAAGGACCGAAAGACTTGGAAGAGCTTTGCCTCGTGCTAGGAAGCTATATGGTTCTTTTAGCAGAGAAGGCTTCCACATTGGAAGAAGCCCGCGGTATGCTTGAAGAAGTAATCCGTTCGGGAGCTGCAATCGATACATTGAAAACATTCCTGGAAGCACAAGGCGGAGATTCTTCTGTAGTTGATAACCCGGAAAAAATGCCACAGGCTAAGTTTGTGGTTGAATTGGAAGCGAAGGAAGCTGGCGTAGTTTCTGAAATCGTAGCTGATTCCGTTGGTACTGCAGCAATGCTTCTAGGGGCTGGCCGTGCAACGAAAGAATCTGAAATCGACTTGGCTGTTGGTATCGTTCTTCGCAAGAAAATCGGTGACAAGGTAGAAGCAGGCGAATCACTTGCTACCATCCACAGCAACCAGGAAGACCTTGCAAAAGTAAAAGAAAAGCTATATGAAAGCATTAAAGTGGTAACTGGTGACGTAACCGTGCCGCCGCTTGTATATGATACTATCTCTGAATAACTTTATTGAGACAGCTCCCGTTTTAAAAGGGGGCTGTTTTTTTATGATTTCCACTTATATGGTGTTTTCGACCAGTTATAAAACAATATGATCAAGAACATGAGTAAACAAATCGATATGTTTTGTCCCCAACGAATCTCACTGTTGGCTATTAATTGCCATCCAGTTGATATTACAAAAAATATGATGGGAAATCTGAAGCTTTCCTTCATATTTTTTCACCTCCCTCATTTACCTCTTAACCCGAACATTGACATTAAGTATACATTAACATAAATATCCATTTCAGTTTATTCTTTATCATACATAACACAAAAATAATTCCACCCAACTGCCAAATCTTAGTATAAAACGTATCTTTATGGAAAAAATGTGAAGTATGGAAAAAGAATGGAGGTATTAGGATGAAAAAGTTTGGAAGTGCCATAATTGCCATTGCTTTTGCTTTTTCCGCATTCAGCCCATTGGCACAGGCGGAGGAAAAAAGTGTTCAACTTACTGAAAATGCGAGATCTGCAATATTAATTGAGCGTGATACCGGTCAGGTTCTTTATGAGAAAAACGGACAAGAGAAATTACCGCCTGCAAGTATGACCAAAATTATGACGATGCTATTAATTATGGAAGCGTTGGATGAAGGAAAACTGTCTTGGGATGAAAAAATCCGAACAAGTGAACATGCTGCCTCCATGGGTGGTTCCCAGATCTTCCTGGAGCCGGGTGAAGAGATGACGACTGATGAAATGCTGCGTGGAATTGCCATAGCATCCGGAAACGATGCTTCTGTGGCGATGGCTGAACGAATTGCCGGATCAGAGCAGGCTTTTGTTGAAAAAATGAACATGAAAGCGAAGGAACTGGGGCTTGAAAATACAGTGTTTCAGAATCCGACTGGCCTTCCAGCAAAGAATCATTATAGTACTGCCTCTGATATGGCAGTCATGGCGAAAGAACTATTGAAGTATGAAGCTATTACCAAATATACAGGACAATACGAAGATTACCTTCGTCAAAATACGGAAAAGAAATTCTGGTTAGTTAATACGAATAAGCTTGTTAGATTTTACCCTGGTGTCGATGGGGTGAAAACAGGCTTTACGCAAGAAGCTAAATATTGCTTAACTGCAACTGCAAAGAAAGATAATATGCGAGTCATTGCTGTAGTGTTCGGAGCGCCAACTCCAAAGGACCGTAATGCGCAGATTACAAACATGCTTGATTTTGCGTTCAGTCATTATAAAACGCATCCGATGTTCGAACGCAATGTTGAAGTAGCCAAAGTGAAAGTCAGCAAAGGTTCCGATAAGGAGCTGGAAGCTGTAACAAGCGAACCGATTTCCGTCCTCACCAAAAAAGGGGAAAAAGTGGATGATGTAGTCAAGGAAATCAAGGTCGACATGAAGCTTCAGGCTCCTATTAAGAAAGGGGATAAGGTGGGTACCATCGTCCTGAAAAAAGGGGACAAGGTTCTATCCGAGAGTGATCTTGTTGCGGGTTCAGATAGTCTCGAAGCAAGCTGGTGGCAACTGTTTAAGCGTTCCATGGGACATTTTACAAAAACTGACTGATGAAATTTGTGACGGTTTTGCACACTCTTTAGCGAAATAGCACTAGTTTTGTCCCTATGCAGGATTTTGTTATAGAAAAATCGAAATTGACTCACTGAACGATGATTCCACAAGGAGGAAAGTACAGTGAGTCTTACCGTTGATTTGGAAGTTAAACAAAATGTCCTTTGTATACGATTAGCTGGAGAATTAGATCACCACACAGCGGAGAATTTGCGTGAACAAGCTTCGAGTATCATCCAGAAGCATCAAATCTCTCATATTATCTTGAATTTGGAGCAGTTATCATTCATGGATAGCTCAGGGCTGGGTGTCATTTTAGGCAGATATAAGCAAATAAAGAGCAATGGCGGAGAAATGGTGGTTTGCTCCATCTCGCAGCCAGTAAAGCGATTGTTTGAAATGTCTGGCTTGTTTAAAATAATTCGCCTTGAAGAAAGCGAAGAAAATGCACTTCAGAAATTGGGGGTGGCATAATGAGAAATCAGATGCACCTTGAATTTTCTGCACTCAGTCAAAATGAGTCTTTTGCGAGGGTAACTGTAGCTGCATTCATCATGCAGCTTGATCCCACAATGGATGAGCTGACTGAAATCAAGACGGTAGTATCAGAAGCGGTAACAAACGCCATTATTCATGGATATGACAATGATCCTACTGCCACTGTATATATTTCAGTAGAACTGGAAGATGGTGCCGTTCATATCACCATCAAAGATAAAGGCATGGGAATTGAAGATGTGGAGGAAGCTAGACAGCCGCTATATACTACTAAGCCTGAGCTCGAGCGTTCTGGTATGGGTTTTACCATTATGGAAAACTTTATGGATAATGTAGATATTCACTCAACGCAAGAAGGCACCTCTATCCGTATGACCAAATATCTAGCTAAGAGCAAAGCGCTTTGCAATTAAGGAGCTAAGCCTATGGATGTGGAGGTCAAAAACGAAACGCAAACTTACTTAAAAGATCATGAAGTGAAAGAACTGATCAAAAGAAGCCAAGATGGTGAACAGGAGGCAAGGGATCTGATTGTCTCCAAAAACATGCGGCTTGTCTGGTCGGTGGTCCAACGTTTTATGAATAGAGGATACGAGCCGGATGACCTTTTTCAAATCGGGTGCATCGGATTGTTGAAGTCAGTTGATAAGTTTGACCTTTCTTACGACGTGAAATTCTCCACCTATGCGGTACCAATGATCATTGGAGAAATTCAACGCTTTATACGCGACGACGGGAGTGTGAAAGTAAGCCGTTCCTTGAAAGAGGTCGCCAATAAAATAAGAAAAGCGAAAGATGAATTATCGAAGCGCTACGGCCGTGTGCCTACGATCAACGAAATTGCAGAGTTCCTCGAGATTACGGCTGAGGAAGTGGTACTGGCGCAAGAGGCAGCAAGAGCACCGTCTTCCATTCATGAAACCGTGTATGAAAATGATGGTGATCCAATCACCCTGCTCGATCAGATTGCAGACCATTCGGAAAATAGATGGTTTGATAAGATTGCCTTGAAGGAAGCGATAGAAGAGCTGGATGAGCGGGAAAAGCTGATCGTCTACCTGCGCTATTATAAGGATCAGACACAGACAGAGGTCGCCCAGCGGCTTGGTATTTCCCAGGTGCAGGTTTCCAGGCTAGAGAAAAAAATACTGGTACAGATGAAAGATCGTATGGATGAGTAAAATTATCCGTACGGTTTTTTATTTTGGATATTTTCTCACTATCGTGATTCAAAAATGAGTTTTGAGACCACGATTTCCCTGTTTCAGTTCAGTCGTGGTCCCAAAGTGAAGTTTTGAGACCGTGATTTCCCTGTTTTCAAACTTTCGTGGACCCAAAGTGAAGTTTTGAGACCGTGATTTCCCTGTTTCAGTTCAGTCGTGGTCCCAAAGTGATATTTTGAGACCGTGATTTCCCTGTTTTCGAACCTTCGTGGTCCCAAAGTGATGTTTTGAGACCGTGATTTCCCTGTTTCAGTTCAGTCGTGGTCCCAAAGTGAAGTTTTGAGACCACGATTCCCCTGTTTTCAAACTTTCGTGGTCCCAAAGTGAAGTTTTGAGACCGTGATTTCCCTGTTTTCAAACTTTCGTGGTCCCAAAGTGCTTACTATAAAACCAAGGTTCCAAATGGATAGCAAGAACCATTAGACTTTCCCCTAATTGTGGTAATTCTCCCCATTATTTTTTCCTTTGCATGGTAATTCTCCCACTAATCCATACTACATATACAATAATGTTTTGGCGGGATGTGTTAGGAGATGGATAAAATCTTGTATATACGCATGCGTCATCGTATTCAAGCTCGTCCAAACCAGACCATCACAATCGGCGATGTAGGTCAGCTGGTCGGGGATGAAGAGGTGCTGAGGATGGTCGGTGGAATTGCCATCCACCAAGTGAACAGAAGCGATAAGTCCATTGTCGTCCTTGATATTATGCGGGTGTTGAAGGAATTGCGTAAAGCTGATCCTGAGCTTGATGTGCAGACGGTTGGGCCAGCCCAGACGATTGTAGAAATTGTCTATAAGACAAAGCAGTTCAGGCCGATGTTTTTTGCAGCCGTGTGGCTTCTTCTCTTTCTGGGAGCTGCACTGGCCATCATGAATTTTCATGAAGATGTTAGCATGCGCATTGTCCACCAGAAAATTTTTAAGACCATTACGGGATTGGATGACGAAAAACCGCTACTCCTGCAAATTCCATATTCCATTGGATTGGGTCTTGGGATGATCTTGTTCTTTAACCACGTGTTCAGAAAGCGCATTAACGAGGAACCGAGCCCGCTTGAAGTGGAAATGTTCAACTATCAGCAGGATCTCGATATGTATGTCATCATGCATGAAAATAAAGAAAGCTCCAAACAGACTGATGACAATTAGTATCATCTTTGTCGTCTTTCTCGGACTGGCAGGGGGGCTGGCGGTGGGTTCAGGATTTGTGGCATTTCTTGCAGTTCTCGGTATCATTCCGCGATTGACGCAGCTGACCAAAACGACCAGATTCGTTTTCAGCTATGAATGGGGTGTCATCGGTGGAGCCTTGTTCGGCAGCTGGATCAGCCTGAATCATGTGACGTTTCATCTCCCGTCTTTTATTGCTGTTCCAATCGGACTTTTCTGTGGAGTATTTGTGGGGTTGCTTGCCGCGGCCTTGACGGAAGTGCTCAATGTACTGCCGATTCTTGCAAAACGGATCGGTGTGGATGGGCAGATGGCGATCTTGTTAATGGCCATCGTTTTTGGTAAAATACTCGGCTCGCTTTATCATTGGCTGGTTTTTGTGGACTTATGAAAGGAGAAGCAGGAATGAGTGAAAAGATAAAAGATAACTATAAGCAGAATATAAAAAAATATCAGCCCAAGCCTCCATATCTGTTGAATTGCATTAAAGCATTTCTCGTTGGAGGACTGATCTGCCTGATTGGCCAGGCAGTTCAGAACTTCTATATAAATGTGTTCGATTTTTCGGAAAAGCAAGCAGGTAATCCAACAGTCGCGACCCTAATTCTCTTTTCCGCATTATTGACCGGCTTTGGCATCTACGATAAGATCGGGCAGTTTGCGGGTGCGGGTTCAGCTGTACCGGTCACGGGCTTTGCGAATTCAATGACAAGTGCAGCCTTGGAGCACCGGAGTGAAGGATTGGTACTTGGTGTTGCAACGAATATGTTCAAGCTTGCAGGAAGCGTCATTGTGTTTGGTGTGGTAGCTGCATATGTTGTTGGTTTCATACGCTATCTCTTTAATATGAGTTTTACAGGATAAGGGGGAGTGAAAAGTGAGATTCGTCGGCAAACAAACATGGGTTTTTCAGAATCCGGTCTTTCTGACAGCAACTGGCACAGCCGTAGGTCCGAAAGAGGCGGATGGTCCTTTGGGCGTTCATTTTGACCACACCCATAAAGAACTTCACTGCGGAGAAGACAATTGGGAGCTTGCGGAGCGCAGACTGATGGAGCAATCGATTCTTGCGTGTTTGGAAAAAGTGAACCTTGAATACAAGGACATCGATTTTTTCTTGGCAGGAGACTTATTGAATCAGAATGTCACAGCAAATTACGTGGCCCGACACCATCAGATTCCCTTTCTGTGTATGTTCGGTGCCTGCTCAACCTCGATGGAAACATTGGCAATGGCATCAGCACTTATTGATGGAGGCTTTGCCAATAGGGTGTTAGCGTCTACAAGCAGTCATAATGCCACAGCAGAACGGCAGTTCAGGTATCCAACGGAATATGGAGGGCAAAAACCGGACTCGGCCACTTTTACAGTAACGGGTGCAGGAACAGCCCTTGTAAGCAAGGAACCGAGTCAAGTGAAAATAACTGCTGCCACAATAGGGAGGGTAATGGATCTTGGGATTACAGACCCTTTTGATATGGGATCAGCGATGGCTCCAGCTGCAGCGGATACCATCCAGGCACACCTGCAGGACCTGCAAATTCAGCCGGATGAATATGATCTGATTGTAACAGGTGACCTTTCTGGTGTAGGAAGTCCCATTCTGAAAGAAATGTTAAAGGAAGAGGGCTATGACATTTCAACCATTCATACGGATTGCGGACTGATGATTTTCAGGCCAGATCAAGAAGTATTTGCTGGTGGAAGCGGCTGTGGCTGTTGTGCAGTTGTCACTTATGGCCATCTTTTGAATGAATTGAAAAATGGAACATATAACAAAATACTTGTTGTCGCGACAGGAGCCCTGCTTAGTCCGACCATGATCCAACAAAAGGAATCAATTCCGACCATTGCACATGGCGTTGTATTGGAGAGGGTGAAGAGCTGATGGAATACTTCATTGCCTTTGTTGTAGGTGGACTCATATGTGTAGTTGGCCAGCTTTTACTTGACTTTGCAAAGTTGACTCCTGCCCATGTGATGAGCAGTTTCGTGGTAATCGGTGCGGTACTGGATGGCTTTGGACTATATGATAAGCTTATTGATTTTGCGGGAGCTGGTGCCACTGTTCCCATTACAAGTTTCGGGCATTCCTTACTGCATGGAGCGATGCATCAAGCAGATAAACATGGATTGATTGGGATAGGCATGGGAATATTTGAATTAACTTCAGCGGGTATCTCTGCTGCCATCCTTTTTGCATTTCTTGTGGCAATAATCTTCAAGCCGAAGGGATAGTTCATCATGATAAAAAAACGGGTCATTCTAGTCACGGATGGGGATGTGTACGCGAAAAAAACCATTCAATATGTTGCCAAGCATTATGGAGGCCGCTGTATATCAAGTTCATTTGGCAATCCGACCTTATTAAGCGGGGAGGAAATTGTTCAATTGATTTTAAAAGCGAAATCGGAGCCTGTCTTTGTGATGTTTGATGACAGTGGTTATTTGGGCGAAGGAGCAGGGGAGATTGCCTTGAAGCATGTTGCCAACCACCCGCAAGTGGACGTATTAGGTGTCATTGCGGTTGCCTCCAAAACACATCAATCAGAATGGACGAAGGTGAATGTCACCGTTGATCGTGATTTGCAAGTATCCTCGTATGGTGTCGATAAAAGTGGAATCCAGGAGATGGATATCGGAAGAATAAATGGAGATACCGTTTATTGCCTGGATACAATCAACGTTCCAATCATTGTAGGAATTGGAGATATTGGAAAAATGGCACGTAAAGATGATGTGAAAAACGGCGCGCCCATTACCAGTAAAGCAGTAGAAATCATTTTAGAGAGGAATGGGTATGATGTCTCACAATGGAATGGAAAAAATCCCGATTTCACCAAAACTGACGACGAATGAGAAATTCTTCAAAGATAAAGTGGGACTGAATGAGAGCTTTGACCTCGGTGTAAGGAAAATTACAGTCCTAGGTAAGGAATTGAACATCTATTATGTTAATGGATTATGTGATACAAGCTATATCATTGAATTGCTCGAGGAATTGGTGCACCTCAATGATGTGGAAAGAAGATCAAGTAAAGTAAAGGAAATTGTCCATAACCGGCTTGTTCATCAGCAGGTTGAAAGCATTGAATATCTCGACGAAGTGGTGGATCAGGTTCTTAGCGGCCTAATCGTCGTACTTCTTGAAGGGGAAGATAGCGGTTTTGTCGTTGACACTCGATCCTATCCGGGTAGAAATCCGGAAGAGCCGGATACCGAAAAAGTGGTGCGTGGAGCACGAGATGGATATGTAGAAAACATCATCGTTAATACTGCCTTAACACGGCGAAGAATCCGTGATGAGCGTCTTCGAAACGAAATTTTCCAAATTGGCGAGCGTTCCAAAACGGATATCTGCCTTTCCTACATAAAAGATGTGGCTGATCCGGACCTGGTGGAAATTGTTCGTAAAGAAGTGAAAAGCATTAATATTGATGGTCTGACGATGGCAGATAAAACCGTAGAGGAATTCCTGGTAAAACAAGGTTTTAACCCATATCCGCTTGTGCGTTTCACAGAACGGCCCGACGTTGCTGCCACCCATCTTCTCGAGGGACATGTAATCATTATGGTTGATACCTCCCCAAGTGTGATCATCACACCTACAACCTACTTCCACCATGTGCAGCATGTGGAGGAATATCGCCAGTCCCCGGCGGTAGGGACCTTTGTCCGTTGGGTGCGTTTTTTAGGAATCTTTGCTTCTCTATTCCTATTGCCACTCTGGTTTTTAATGATATTGGAGCCGCAAATGCTGCCGGAAGCGATCAACTTCGTGGGACCGAATGAACAATCGAATATTCCGATAGTCGTTCAGATCTTTCTTGCAGACATAGGAATTGAGTTCCTGCGGCTTGCAGCCATCCATACACCAACTGCACTATCAACCGCAATGGGTCTGATTGCAGCAGTCCTGATCGGGCAAATTGCCATCGACGTCGGGTTGTTTGTTCCAGAAGTAATTCTTTATGTGGCTGTTGCGGCAATCGGCTCCTTTACTACACCGAGCTATGAGCTCAGTGTTGCCAACAAAATAGTTCGTCTGATTTTGCTTGCACTAGTCGCGCTCTTCCATGCACCAGGATTGATAATCGGTGTTACGATGTTCGTTTTGTTTTTAGCTGGAACACGCTCATTGAATACGCCTTATTTATGGCCGTTCATTCCATTCAGTCCAAAAGCGCTATTTATGATCCTTATAAGAAGAGCAACACCTGGAGCAAAAGTAAGGCCAAGTATCGTTCATCCTAAAAATCGCTTCAGGCAGCCGCAATGATCTTGTAGTTAGAATATTCGCTTGATAGGGCTAAATAGATGTGGTAGAGTTTATTTAAATAAAGAGCTAAAGGATATCAAAAAACAGCTAAAGAGTTCTGTTTAGCTGTTTTTTTCATATGCAGGGCAAGTATCCCTTACTATTTGGACTACTCCGGAATAAGGTATGGTACAACGTCTGCTACATAATAGACTATTGTTAGAGGAGAAAAGGGAATATGTACTTTCACGGAACGAGTCAAGTAAATGATAAAGGACATCTGGTAATAGGAGGAGTGGATACGATTGAGCTTGCGCATCAGTATGGCACTCCGTTATATGTGTATGATGTTGCTCTTATAAGAGAAAGGGCAAGGGGCTTTCAAACCACTTTTAAGAACATGGGAGTGAAGGCGCAGGTAGCTTATGCCAGTAAAGCCTTCTCATCGATTGCAATGTTCCAGCTGGCAAAAGAAGAGGGGTTGTCCCTTGACGTAGTATCAGGAGGGGAGCTTTTTACAGCGCTTGTTGCTGATTTTCCGGTGGAACGCATCCATTTCCACGGCAATAACAAGAGCTATGAAGAGCTTGAAATGGCTGTTCAGAAAAAGATCGGCTGCGTAGTGGTTGATAACTTCCTGGAGCTAGAGCTTTTGCAGGAGATTTGTGAAAAAAATGAATACACCATGCCAATCCTCTTAAGAGTAACACCAGGTATCGAGGCTCATACACATGATTATATTTTAACTGGCCAGGAGGATTCCAAATTCGGATTTGATCTTCAGAGCGGACAGGCGAAGGAAGCGATGGAGCTTGCGCAAAAAGCGACAAGTTTAGACCTACTAGGAATCCACTGCCACATAGGGTCACAGATTTTTGAAACAACAGGCTTCAAGATGGCTGCAGAGAAATTATTTGATACCCTGAAAGTCTGGAAAGGTGAAAGCGGGTTTGAAGCGCGCGTGGTGAACCTGGGCGGAGGCTTTGGTATCCGCTATACAGATGAGGACAATCCGATTCCTGTTTCCCGTTATGTGGAGGAAATCATCGGCGACGTTCAATCCCATGTAAAAGAATTGGAAATGAGGATGCCCGAAATTTGGATTGAGCCAGGACGCTCATTAGTTGGAGATGCCGGCACAACCATCTATTCTGTCGGTTCCAAAAAGGAAATTCCGAACATTCGTCAGTATTTGGCGATTGACGGAGGGATGAGCGACAATATTCGACCAGCCCTTTATCAGGCAAAATATGAAGCGGTACTTGCAAATCGTGTGAATGATATTCCTGAAGAGACCGTCTCAATCGCAGGGAAATGCTGTGAGTCCGGGGATATGCTGATCTGGGACCTTCCATTGCCTAAAGCGAATCACGAAGACTATCTGGCGGTATTCTGTACAGGTGCATATGGCTATTCCATGGCAAACAACTATAACCGTATTACAAGACCGGCTGTAGTGTTTGTAGAGGACGGAGAAGCACAGCTTGTCATCAAGCGGGAGTCCTTCGAGGATCTCGTAAGACTGGATCTGCCGTTTCAGTCTAAGTCGAAGATATTGAAATAAGGGGAAAGGATCATCTCTGGATTTATTCAGGGGTGGTCCTTTTTTGTGTTTTATTTTACGGGTGTGTAAAACGCCGCTGCTGATCTCCGCAAAAGGCACAGCGACCCAAGGGGCGGTGCTGGAGCCTCCGCAGGCTTCGCCTTGCGGGGTCTCCAGCCTACCGCTAACTCCCGCAGGAGTCTTCGCCTTTTGCTCCAATCATCAGCTAAGCAAAATTTTATACAACATATCCAAATTTTTAGGAATCTACGAGGATTCTTACATTTCTGAGGGCTATCTTAAAGTAACTAGATTTATCTTCACTCAACTCTCAATTATTCACGAAGCTCCAGCGATTCTCACCTAACTAGCAATAATCTTCACGCTTCTACTAAATCACAAAAATCAAAGCTTTCACCACTTCCACCAACATTCTACCATCAAACGCAGCATCTCACTTTCCTTTACCAAAAGAATGCTGTATGATAAAGACTGATTGATACAACCTTAAAGGAGATGTTCTCAATGAAAAAACAAGGATACATACTTATGCAAAACGGCGAGAAAATCGAATTCGAATTATACCCAAATGAAGCGCCTAACACAGTTGCCAACTTTGAAAAGCTGGCAAACGAAGGTTTCTATAATGGTGTAGTTTTCCACCGCGTCATCCCTGGCTTCGTAAGCCAAGGTGGAGATCCGACCGGGACTGGTGCTGGCGGAAGCGGCACAACGATCAAGTGTGAAACTGCCGGTAACCCACATAAGCACGAAGCAGGCAGCTTGTCCATGGCTCATGCTGGGAAAGACACTGGTTCCAGCCAATTCTTCATCGTTCACGAGCCGCAGCCACATTTGAATGGGGTGCATACAGTGTTCGGTAAGGTGACTTCCGGTCTTGAAACTGCCAGAGGAATGAAAAATGGTGACACAATGGAAAAAGTGGAAGTATTCGACGCTGAATAATCAAAATCGAAAAAAGGGGGCAGCGATGCTCTCTTTTTTTATCTCTCATAAAGGTGGGAAGTTGGATGAACAAGTCTAACTGGATATTAGCTGCAGTTCTTTTGGGTATGTCCCTCGTCTGGGGAATCATTTATTGGTTTTTTATCGTGTAACAGGCATAAGTTCAAAACAAAAAATTTTACTTATCGTATAGTTATGCTAATATAATCTTGTACACAATTACATAATTGATGTCCTTCGGGGGTGGGTGAAATTCCCTACCGGCGGTGATGAAGCCTTGTGCTTCTTAGTCCGTGACCCGTTAATTGTTTGACAGTTAGCGGTGGATCTGGTGAAACTCCAGGGCCGACAGTGAAAGTCTGGATGGGAGAAGGATTAAGTTTGCGAAAACAGTGAAAAATCACAAATGTGACACTGTTTATTTTCCTATACGCAATTTTAATCTTCTACACCTCTAAGGCTAATGACTTAGGGGTTTTTTGTATGATAGAAGGCGGGGTAGTGTATTTGGACGATCAGTATTATATGAATGTTGCTATTGATCTTGCAAAAAGAGCGACTGGGCAGACCTCTCCAAATCCCGTGGTAGGGTCGGTTGTGGTGAAGGATGGGGAGATTGTCGGGTTTGGTGCACATTTAAAGGCGGGGGAAGCACATGCGGAAGTGCATGCAATCAGGATGGCCGGCGATAAGGCTGACGGATCAACTGTATATGTGACCTTGGAGCCGTGCAGCCATCATGGCAAAACGCCTCCTTGCTCAGACCTTTTGATTCAATCACAGGTAAAAAGAGTGGTCATCGCTTCTGTGGATCCGAATCCATTAGTTGCTGGCGCAGGAATCAAAAAGTTGGAAAAATCCGGTATTTTAGTGGATGTGGGGGTTTGTGAATCAGAGGCACTCGCATTAAATGATGTATTTTTTCATTATATAAAAACGAATAAGCCCTATGTCACGTTAAAAACAGCATCCAGTCTTGACGGAAAAACTGCAACTTTTACAAAAGACAGCAAGTGGATCACCGGTGAAGACGCACGCCTTGATGTTCACCGCTACCGACACCAGCATGATGCAATCCTTGTTGGTGTGGGAACAGTGATTGCTGATAATCCCAGTTTGACGACCAGACTCCCCAATGGTGGGAAGAATCCGGTGAGGATCATCCTTGATACACATTTAAGGACGCCAATCGATGCAGGTGTCATCAATGACAGGCAGGCACCTACCTGGATCATTACAAGTGCTGAAGCCAATGAGAAGAAAATCGAAGCACTTACCAATCAGCAAGTGACGGTAATGAAACTGCCAACCAAAGAAATAGAGATAGAGAATCTCCTGACTTTACTCGGTGATCGTGGCATCACTTCCCTGTTTGTAGAAGGGGGCGCAACGGTTAATGGCAGCTTTCTCCAATCTGGTGCGATTAACCAGGTGATCACCTATATCGCACCTAAATTGATCGGGGGGGCCAAGGCGCCAACTATGATTGGCGGTGCGGGATTTAGTTCAATGGCTGATTGCATGAATCTGAGGATTAAAGAGTGCACAAGAATCGGGCAGGATATCAAGATTGTTTCCGTGCCCCTGTAAGGAGGGAATCTATTGTTTACGGGTATTATAGAAGAAATAGGGACAGTCAAGCAGATTATCCGTAGCGATAAGGCGATCGTATTGGAAATCTCAGCAAAGAAAGTGCTGGAGGATGTCAAGCTTGGCGATAGTATCGCAGTAAATGGTGTCTGCCTAACAGTGACTACTTTTTCCGCTAAGCGTTTTACAGTGGATGTGATGCCTGAAACGGTTCATGCTACATCTTTAAGCGAGCTCGCGGCAGGTTCCAAGGTGAATCTGGAGCGTGCCATGATAGCCAATGGCAGGTTTGGCGGCCACTTTGTCAGTGGACATGTGGATGGGACTGGCGTGATTCAGGAGAAGAGAAGTGTTTCCAACGCGGTCTATTACACGATTTCAGTTGGAGATGACTTGGCTAGATTTCTGATGCTAAAAGGATCGGTAACTGTGGATGGTACTAGCCTGACCATTTTTGGGGTTGCGGAAAACAACTTCACAATCTCCTTGATTCCACACACCATGCAGGAGACGATCCTGGGTGAAAAAGGAAAGGGAGATAAGGTCAATATTGAAGTCGACATGCTGGCCAAATATATGGATCATCTCTTGAATAGGCAAGAACCGAAAGCGAATTCCAGCATTTCAGCGTCTTTTCTGGAAGAGCATGGATACAAATAAGGTGGGTGAAGACGGATGAGTACAATTTTCAATACAATAGAGGAAGCACTAAAAGACCTGCAAGAGGGAAAAGTGATCATCGTCTGTGATGATGAGGATCGTGAGAATGAAGGCGATTTTGTATCCCTGGCAGAGAAGGCAACTCCTGCTGTCATCAATTTCATGGCTACCCATGGACGTGGTCTGATCTGTGTACCTGTCGTGGAGGAGTTGGCTGAAAAGCTCGACCTCGCACCAATGGTCAACCACAACACTGATTCCCATGGCACAGCTTTTACGGTCAGTATTGATCATAGATCTACAACAACAGGTATCTCAGCCTATGAACGTTCAGCTACTATCATTGAACTTCTTTCTCCGGCTGCTAAATCTGGTGACTTCAAGCGTCCTGGACATATCTTCCCGTTGGTGGCGAAGAAGGGTGGAGTACTGCGTCGCGCGGGTCATACGGAAGCTGCTGTGGATCTCGCCGTGATGAGCGGTTCCTACCCTGCCGGCGTCATTTGTGAAATAATGAATGAGGATGGATCCATGGCAAGGGTGCCACAGCTTAGGGAGATTGCGGACAAGTTTGATTTGAAAATGATAACAATCAAGGACCTGATCCAATACCGTAACCGAAAGGACAAGCTCGTTCAGCGAGAAGTGGAAATAAAGCTTCCTACTGAATTCGGAGACTTCAGGGCCATCGGCTATTCCAATATTGTCGATGGAAAAGAACATGTAGCCCTGGTGAAGGGAGATATTGATCCTGAAACACCTACACTTGTCCGGGTCCATTCAGAATGTCTGACAGGAGATGTATTCGGCTCAAACCGTTGTGACTGCGGTCCGCAACTCCATGCCGCCCTGGCCCAGATCGAGAAGGCAGGAAACGGTGTGCTGCTCTATATGAGGCAAGAAGGCCGCGGGATCGGCCTGCTAAACAAAATGAGAGCCTATAAGCTTCAGGAGCAAGGCTTCGACACTGTGGAAGCCAATGAAAAGCTTGGATTTGGTGCCGATCTCAGAGACTATGGAATCGGGGCCCAGATTCTCCGTGATCTTGGTATTTCCAAAATGAATCTGCTTACGAATAATCCTCGAAAAATTGCAGGTCTGAAAGGATACGACCTGGAAGTGGTCGATCGTATTGCACTTCAGATGCCGACAAAAGAAGCAAATGAAAACTATCTCAAAACAAAACATAGCAAACTGGGGCATATGCTTCATTTTTAAAGGCTCTTTTCGTAGAGATTGTTGCTTTAATCATAGGGATGGACTAAAGAAAAGGTGTCTACAATAAACACCCTGTTGGTCTCCGTTCCAGGCGTTCGCTTATCCTAAGGCGGCCTCTGGAGCCTCCTCGGCGCTTTGCGCCTGCGGGGTCTCCCTTGACACGCTGCTCCCGCAGGAGTCTCACGCCTTGCACTCCAACCAACAGGGGTGACTTAAGATAAAAAATTGCCTTACTAAAGGTAGAAAAATTGGATTTTTTCTCAATTTTTCATTTCATTAGGGAATTTGATTGTTTTTAGCCTCTTCCTTTTTGCAAATAATTTTTAACCCGAGAGTTGATTGTAGCGGAGGACCCTTGACTCCTGCGGGAGAGCAGATGGCATGGGAGACCCCACAGGCGAAGCCGAGGAGGCTCCCATCCGTCCCCGGGGAATCTTGTGTCCCTCGCTGCAATCAACGGACTACATTTGCTGTTTACATTTTATCTAAACAGCAACTATGAATGCGAATTTAATAAACATAAACTTTTTACTGGAGGTATTTGAAATGGGAAATATATATGAAGGCAATTTGGTAGGTACAGGACTGAAAGTTGGAATTGTAGTAGGAAGATTCAATGAGTTTATTACTAGCAAGCTATTGGGTGGCGCACAGGATGCCTTGAAAAGACATGGCGTGGAAGAAGGAAGTGTCGATGTAGCATGGGTGCCTGGAGCGTTTGAAATTCCGTTGGTGGCTAAACGCATGGCCGACTCCGGAAAATACGATGCGGTAATTACATTGGGTACAGTAATACGTGGATCCACTCCACATTTCGATTATGTTTGTAGTGAAGCGGCTAAAGGGGTCTCCCAAGCTTCCATGCAATCAGGGATACCTGTTATTTTTGGCGTGCTGACAACGGAAACGATTGAGCAGGCTATTGAACGTGCAGGCACAAAGGCTGGTAACAAAGGATGGGAAGCGGCAGCGGCAGCAATCGAGATGGCCAATCTGTTACGTGAATTTTAAGATTTATTCCAAAAAGGTATACAATCCTGCGGCGATTGGATAGAATGTATATTTAAGAGTAAGATATCCATACTGGAATAGCACCATTGCAATCTGGTTGCCTATACTATTACTATTAGTAAGAAAGTTTTTTCGATAATGAGGGGTAATGTATGTTAATTCGTTATAAGAAGAGCTTTGAAAAAATCGCCATGGGTCTTATGTCGTTTATGCCAACGGAAAGAGAACTGAAAAAACTTCAGCAGACGATGAAGGATTACGAAGAGAATGACAACTGGCAGCTATTTCTTTGGAAGGTAGAAGATATCCTTGGAATAATAGGCATTGTCATGGATGAGGACAGTTATACAATCCAGCATATAAGTGTAAGTCCCTCTCACCGCGGACAAGGATGCGGGAAAGAAATGGTAAAAGCTTTAAAAGAAATGTATCCTGGTAAATCTGTAAAGACAACAGAGTATACAACTGCATTTATTGAGAAATGTGATTTTGAGCAGTGATTTTCTCTCAAGCTTGCTAGCATTTAACAGTAAGTACTCTATAAAAAAGGAAGGCGGCCTGTGTCAGAGGTCAGCCTTCCTTTTTTTGTTGCCGTTTCATTAATTGTGCTAGTCGTTCCTGTATCACATCATCCCGGTTACGGGTTGAATGCCGATGCACCAGGGATTGGTTTTGAAGATCGCTTGGTGCGCCCCAAACCAGGTTCTCCTTTGTGGCTCTAGTCATGCAGGAGGACAAAAGTGATTCATCTGTAAGTGGCAGGTCGATACTTTTATAGGAGTCCTGCCTTTTTATCAATGCTAGCTGGTTTTCCAATAACTCTATCAGTCTTCTGTTATCTAAAGCCAGGCTCTCGATTTCACTGGAATGCGTGCGTATGATGGAGATTGCGTTTGTCAGCATCCGTTTTGCCCCATTGAAATTTCCGCGTCGATGGTGATAGAGCCCAACTGCGATCTGGATCAACCCTACCCAGTGTAGTTCCCGTTCTCCTGCCTCTTTTTCCTTCCAATGCTCCTCGAGCACTTCATGGCATTCGAAATAGTCCCTCTCGCAATGAAAATAATGCAAATAATCGACATATGCTTGTGGATACAAAGCTTTTCCCCCTTTAAAAAAGGATAATAATATTTTATCATAATCCTTATAATACTATAAAATGTTGCTGGAATACTTTATACTATGATAGAGTTCGGAAAAATTCGAACCTGTTAAATTGTTTTGATTGAAGTTAGGTGGATGAATACCTGTGCAGGAATATAATGTAAAAGTTGAAGCGTTTGAA
Source organism: Sutcliffiella sp. NPDC057660 (assembly GCF_042800035.1). Classification (NCBI taxonomy): domain Bacteria; kingdom Bacillati; phylum Bacillota; class Bacilli; order Caryophanales; family Bacillaceae; genus Sutcliffiella; species Sutcliffiella sp. NPDC057660. The sequence continues at coordinate 220,691 of NZ_JBHVHV010000007.1, read as the reverse complement.
GGTCCATTGGACTTGCTGCTTCACCTGATAAACCGCTTGGAAATAGATATATATGATATTCCCGTTGCTCAAATTACTGAGCAATATTTATTTTATATACATACGATGAAGGAATTACAATTGGATATTGCAAGTGAATACCTCGTAATGGCAGCCACATTGCTGGAGATAAAGAGCAAGATGCTGCTTCCTAAGCACGAGGAGGAATTGCTTGAGGAAGACGATGACTTCGGAGATTACGAGGAGGACCCTCGTGAGGAGCTGATGAACCGTTTGATCGAATACCGGAAGTATAAAGAGGCGGCAGACGATCTGAAAGAGCTGGAGGAAGAGCGGAGCCATCTATTTACCAAAGCCCCGAGTGACCTGACTGAGCTGATGAAAAATGTGGAACCTGAAGAAGTGAAGCTCGATGTATCCTTATACGATATGCTTGGTGCACTTCAAAAGCTTATGCGTCGCAAGAAGCTACAAAAGCCTTTGCAGACTAGAATTGCCAGACAGGAGATACCGATTGAAAAGAGAATGGCAGAGCTTATACAGGATCTGCGCCAGTTTAAAGGGAGAAAGCACTTCTTTGAACTATTTCCAGAGTCGAGCAAAGAGTATATTGTGGTGACCTTTCTGGCAATCTTGGAGTTATTGAAAAAGAACACCATAATGCTTGAGCAAGAAAATAATTTTGCGGATATTTATGTTTCCTATCAAGAAGGAGGAAATGAAGAAGTTGGATATTATTAATTGGAAGTCGATTGTGGAAAGCCTGCTATTCGCAGCAGGGGATGAAGGGCTGACGCTCAAGCAGCTTTCCACCGTGTTGGAAATAGAAGAAAGTGAAGCCCTGGATGCCATTTCCGCTCTTAGGGAGGATTATCAATCTTCAGATAGGGGAATAGCCATCATAGAGCTTGCAGGCACTTTTCAGCTTACTACGAAAAAAGAACACTCTGTCTATCTGAAAAAGCTGGTTGAATCGCCGACATCCCAATCGTTGTCACAGGCAGCACTGGAAACATTGGCGATTGTAGCGTACAAGCAGCCGATCACCAGAACGGAAGTGGAGAGCATTCGCGGGGTGAAATGCGAGCGACCGCTTCAGACGCTTGCCGCCAAAGCGCTTGTAAAGGAAGTGGGCCGTGCGGAAGGCACGGGACGCGCCATCCTTTATGGAACCACCAAGGAGTTTCTCGACTACTTCGGTCTGAAGAACATCAAGGAGCTTCCGCCGCTTACCGTCACAACCGACGATCCGGATGAAGAGGCAGATCTGTTCTTCGAAAAGTTTCAAGAAACGTTTGAAAATTAAAACGATTTGTTAGTGTTGTATGGTAAAATAGTGATACATACTAGATTTGGAACTTTTAAGGAGTGGCATCATAACCATGAGAATAACCGAAATCAAAGGCTATGAATTGGAAAAAGCTCAATCTAATACGTCAGAGGATTTCTTTAACCGTTCGGAAGTGACATTTTTCGAAGAGGGCGAGGAAAGAACATTTCATGTATTATATATCCGATATTTTGATGAAACATTTCCTGAGTTTTTGAACATTGAGGTGGAAGGAGATCCTGTTTTTAAAGTCGGTGACAAGGAAATCCTTTTTAAAGATCTGGTTGCACTTACCCTCCTGATCAAAAACCCGAGTTTTCGACATCGGAAACGAATCTACATAAATACCCGGGAAGATTTCGCCTCCTATTTTGAAGGCGTCCAAATCCCGAAGCTGAAAGAGATATTTGAAGGGCTACACAACAAAGGGGAATATACCCTGTCGTCCCCATTGAACTTTTTAGCTCAGCCATCCTCATAAAAGAACTAGCTGTACATAGGCATAGTTTGTAAGTCGTATTAACACAAAAGCTGCGGCATTTACTATAAACCTTATATATGGAGGGTCCATTACAAATGGCAAATATGATTGTAAAAGCTCAAACAGAACAAGTAGAGAGTTTTTTAGGAAATACTGTTCATCAACTAAACGAGTTTCTGAATGAAGCAACCTTATCCTCACTGATGGAAGAAAGTGAAGGAAGCAGGGAATATGTTAGCCTCCTATTGGCTAACACACGAAGACTTGCAGTTTTCTGTGATGAAGGGCACAATGCCTGTCAGGTTATTTTAAAAAGTGAGCCGTTCCGTAAATCTGCCGCCGAGAAGGTGCTATATAACATCTATCACCAGTGCATAGAGGAGTTTTTTGCTCCAAGGAATGATGCGTGGTACGAGGACAGCCGTTCCGCCTATACTGGCAAAAACTCGATTATGTTCCATGAAGCGCCGCCTACACAATTAAAGGCTGTCATCCGCCACTTGGAGAGCGATTTTCAAACAATCCGTGAGGAACTGGAATATTACGAAACAGACTATCGTACAAAAATGATGCAAAGCAATTAAACGTTCACCCGGTCCCTCGTTGGGCTGGGTGTTTTCTTTTTGAATAGCAATCGGACAACTTTCTTTTTTTCTCTCAGAAAGCATAGGATATCACGATGACTTCAAAAAGGGAGGACCTCTAGGATGATCAGCCAGAATCAGCAGGTTTTCAGAAATTACTTACAGGAAACGGAACATTGGTGCTTGGAGATACTTACGGAGAATGGGCAAGAACGATCGGAGTGGCAGTCAGAAGTGAGAAATCTTCTCTCCTCTATACAAAGTACCCAGGAAAAGGAAGTGATCCAGGAAACGGAAGTACTTAATGTCAAACAGAAGCTCGATGGTTTTCATCAGCTTCTGGAGGTGCAGCATTCATCTAGACAAAATAGTGGCCGGGTCCCAATCGGAGGTCATAAGCTTCCTCCTCTTCCTTACCCCTACAACGCTCTTGAACCATATATATCAAGGGATATAATGGAACTGCATCACCTGAAGCACCATAAAAGCTATGTGGATGGCCTCAATAAAGCGGAGCTGAAAATGCAGGAAGCCCGCGTGACGGGAAATTTTGATCTGATTAAACATTGGGAGCGGGAAGCAGCCTTCCATGGATCTGGACATTACTTGCATACGATGTTTTGGGGGAATATGACTCCAAATGGCGGAGGACAGCCTAAGGGTAGACTTTTGCAGCAGATCAACCAGGACTTTGGAGGCTATGACAAATTCAAGAAGCATTTCACGGAAGCGGCAGACAAGGTGGAGGGTGTTGGGTGGGCATTGCTCGTCTGGTCCCCGCGAGCCCATCGACTGGAGATTCTCCAAACAGAAAAGCAGCAGCTGTTCACCCAGTGGGATACCATCCCGCTCCTTGGTTTGGATGTGTGGGAGCATGCCTACTACCTGCAGTATAAGAACAACCGCAGGGACTATATAGACAAGTGGTGGAATATCGTGAACTGGCGCGATGTGGAGAAGCGGTATCAGGAAGCTTCAAAATTGAAGTGGCAGTCTTACTGACAGAAAGAGCTTTTGTATAGGAATTTTTTTACAGTGGCAATACAGTGAGAAGTCCATTAGAGGGTGTCTAATGGCTTTTTTGATTGAATATTCCATTGAGAAGTCCATTAGAGACGTTCTAATGGCTTTTTTATTGGCTATTGCAGTGAGAAGTCCATTAGAAACTTTCTAAAGGTTTTTTACAGTATATTTCAGTAAGAAAACCATTAGAGGCATCCTAATGGCTTTTTTTAACGAAAAAATCATATTGGGACAGCTTGTGCATAAACTTGTACAAACATAGACAAGGGATGGGGATTGGATGGTACGAGCTAGAATAGTGTTCATCATCGCTTCTATTGTGATGCTGATGTTTAGTATAGGCATTCCTCAACAGGCAGTGGCCGAGCAGGTTGGCGTTAGTGCGAGGAATGCAATTTTGATAGAACAAGAGAGTGGCAGAGTCATTTTTGAAAAAAATGCCCATGATAAACAACGTATCGCCAGTATCACGAAAGTAATGACGGCCATACTCGCCATCGAATCTGGAAAAATGGGTGAAATCGTGACTGTCAGCGAACGGGCAACCCATGCAGAAGGGTCGTCGGTCTATTTGAAGCCTGGTGAGAAAATCAAGCTCGAGCATCTTGTATATGGATTGATGCTGCGTTCAGGGAATGACACGGCCGTTGCCATTGCTGAGCATGTAGGGGGCAGCCTCGAAGGGTTTGTTTTCATGATGAATGAGAAAGCGGCGGAACTGGGAATGAGCAATACAGAGTTTGCTAATCCCCATGGCCTGGACGATCATGAGAATCACTACTCGACTGCCTATGACATGGCCCAGCTTACCCGCTATGCAATGGAAAATGAAAAGTTCAGGGAAGTGACTGGAACAAAGGTATATCGTGCACCTGCTGCACCCGGAGAGTCCTGGGACAGAAGCTGGACAAATAAGCATCGATTGGTCACAGGTATGTATTCCTATGCAACCGGTGGGAAAACAGGTTTCACCAAACGTGCTAAGCGCACGCTCATCACCACCGCTTCCAAGGATGGCCTTGATGCAATTGTTGTCACATTGAATGGACCCGATGATTGGCAGGATCATATCTATATGTTCAATCGAGCCTTTGTCGACTACAAGCTATACAACATAGCAAATGAAGGAAAGCTTGAGGATATTGAGGATACCTTTTATAAGGATAAAGTATTCCTTTCGCGTGATATCAAGTTTCCGATGACTAAAAAAGAACGGGAAAATGTACGGATCAATATTGAGCTTGTCAAGCCCAGAGAGGACTGGGAGCGTTCAGGTAATGTTCCTGATGTGGTCGGGAGCTATACACTTATCCTTAACAATGAGGCAGTAATCGAGACACCGATCTATTATGAAAAGGAAAAGGAAGGATCAGGAGGGTTCTGGTCGATCTTCAAGAATATCTTTTTTATTTTCTGTGGTAATCTGCCATGATCAATATCATTTGGGTAGCCATGACGATCATTGGCATTCTTTTTGCGATGATCAATGGAACAATGGATAAAGTGAATGAAGCAATCTTTCTTGGAGCAAAAGAGGCGGTCACCATCTGCATAGGGTTCATCAGCATCCTTGTTTTTTGGCTGGGCTTGATGCGGATTGCCCAGGAGGCTGGGCTCCTTGAAAAGCTCGCAGTATTATTCAGGCCGTTGGTCAGGAGGATTTTCCCTGAGGTTCCACCGGATCACCCTGCTATGGGGTATATGCTGTCAAATATGATCGCCAATATGTTTGGACTTGGAAATGCGGCAACTCCAATGGGAATAAAAGCGATGGAACAGCTGAGGGAGCTGAACGGAGGAAAGATTGAGGCAAGTAGGTCCATGGTAACTTTCCTTGCGATTAACACCGCAAGCATCACGCTAATTCCCACAACGGTTATCGCGATTCGGATGAATTATGATTCCGCTTCACCGACTGAAATTGTGGGTCCGACCTTGGTCGCGACTGCCTGCTCCACAATTGCAGCCATCATGATAGACCGTTTTTTCTATTATCGCAGAATGGCTAGGAGGAGGTAGAGATGCAGCTCATATCGTTAATATCTCTTTGGTTAATCCCTTTTCTGATCGGGTTCATCCTCCTTTATGGTACCTTCAAGAAAGTGCCAACTTATGAAACATTTGTCGAGGGAGGTAAGGAAGGTATCAAGATAGCCATTTCGATCATCCCTTTTCTCGTTGGGATGCTGGTGGCCATCTCCATTTTTCGCGCTTCGGGTGCGCTGGACTTTTTGGTGGAATTTTTGAGACCGGCGATGAGTGCCATCGGGGTCCCGGCTGAAATTGTCCCTCTTGCGATAATCCGTCCCATTTCGGGTACTGCAGCACTTGGGATGACGACGGATATGATAGCAACGTTCGGTCCTGACTCCTTTATGGGGCGCCTTGCTTCCGTCTTGCAGGGAAGCACGGACACGACGCTCTATGTACTCACCGTGTATTTCGGTGCAGTGGGCATAAAGAAGATGGGGGACGCCCTGAAGGTGGGACTCCTTGCCGATGTGGTCGGAATCGTAGTGTCGATTCTAGTTGTCACTTTTTTCTTTGGAATCTAAAAACACAAGGAGCCTTGTGTTTTTTTTGTTTATACAATTTGTGACAATGTACTTTTTATGGCGGAAGAAGCTGCTTCTATATCTGGAAAGTGCTCGACAATGCCTTGTGTATCTCTGGCAATCTGAAAGCATCGATTATTCCTAAGATAGGTAATGGAAAGCGGTTGATCCGGATTCGTACAAATGGTATACGTGATTTCCGTATCCTGATAGGTTCCCAACGTTTCAAGCACCTGTTTGATTTGTACATTATTCATCAACATTCTCCTCTTGCGGAAAATTAAAAACTTTTCCTTTTAAGGACACTATATCAACTAAAGACGCCTGAAGGAATATGGGAAACGGGGTAATTTCTTTACTCCTTTAGTAGTATGGAATAGTACCAAATGATGAAAGCCATATTATTTTACTATCCTTTTTAAAATTACTAAGGGTATAATTAGAGTTTGTGAACGATGGGAATCATATAAGTATGGAAATCTTGGCTTTTCTAATGAAAGTCATGTAAGATGTTGAATGAGGTGAAAGAAATGGAACGGTTACAGAAAGTGATTGCGCATGCAGGGATTGCATCGAGAAGAAAAGCAGAACAGTTGATTCAAGAAGGTAAAGTCAGAGTGAATGACAAGGTCATCAAAGAGCTTGGGGTAAAGGTTTCCCCAAATGATAAAATAGAAGTGGAAGGCATTCCTGTTGAAAGGGAAGAGCCGGTTTATTTTGTGTTATACAAACCAAGAGGTGTCATCTCCAGTGTCAGCGATGATAAAGGGAGAAAAGTAGTAACAGACTTTTTCCCGCTAATCGATGAGCGGATCTATCCTGTCGGCCGGTTGGATTATGATACATCCGGATTGATCATCATGACCAACGACGGAGAATTCGCCAACAGTCTTGCGCATCCAAAATCCCAAGTGGATAAGGTCTATATTGCAAAAGTGAAAGGGATTCCATCAAGGGAAGCAATTCGCAGCCTGGAGCGAGGCATCAAGCTTGAGGATGGAAAAACGGCTCCAGCAAAAATCAAATTCATTTCAATGGAAAGAACAAAGGAAACTGCAATCTTTGAAGTGACGATTCATGAAGGCCGCAATCGCCAGGTGCGCCGCATGTTCGAAGCAATCGGCCATCCGGTGATGAAACTGAAACGTGAACGCTATGGATTCCTGACACTGCAAGGCTTAAAGTCGGGAGAAGCTAGGGAACTGACACCGCATGAAGTAAAGCAGCTTCGAGTAATGGCAACAAAGCCGGGCAAATAATAGCGCGATGAAAGCGGAGGTGGGGAAAGAACCGCTTCCGCTTTTCTATTATGTCTAGCTGCGCCGGCTAGCCCCTCGAGGTCTTAAGCCAATTTCCGGATGAGGTCAAAGTACGACCTCTTCCGAAAATAGTCTTAAGCTTGTCGGGGCTGAACGAGCCGGCTCCGCTTTTCTATTATGTCTAGCTGTGCCGGCTAGCCCCTCGAGGTCTTAAGCCAATTTCCGGATGAGGTCAAAGTATGACCTCTTCCGAAAATAGTCTTAAGCTTGTCGGGGCTGAACGAGCCGGCTCCGCTTTTCTATTTGTCCAGCTGCGGGCGCTTGGGACTATCAAACTTCCCTCATCTCCCTACGATAAGTCAACATCGGATCGCTATCGCTCTCCGTGTATCCTTTATCTCAGGAGATTCAGTCCATTTTGTACGTCCCAGAGCGATCGCCCTCCGCTTTTCTGTGTTCACATAAGATTCATATTCTACTATCAGTGGTAAAAGTAGTAAATGTTATAATAGCAAGGATGATACGATACGACTTATGGTATAGGAGAGTAATGAGGAATGAGTAAAAAGAAACGTTTAGTGATGCGTACAGCGATTCTGCTTCTCCTGTTATCTGCGATAGGGTATACGTTATACGCGAATTTTTTTACATCTAAAGAATTGGTTGGTGTGGGAGATCAGGCCCCGGACTTTGTGTTGAAGGATTTGGAAGGCAATGAAGTGAAGTTATCGGATATGAAGGGCAAGGGTGTATTCCTGAACTTCTGGGGAACATGGTGTGAGCCGTGTGAACGTGAAATGCCATATATGGAGAATCAATATCAAGCTTTCAAAGATCAGGGTGTCGAAATACTTGCTGTCAACATCCAGGAAACAAATGTGGCAGTGGAACGTTTTAGAAACAAACATCAGCTGACATTTCCTATTCCGATGGACCGCACAGATCAGGTGAGACAGGCTTATGGAGTGGTACCTTTGCCTACTACGATTTTGATTGATGAGAATGGCGTAATTGTAAAAAAAGATTCAGGACAGTTGACCGAAGCGAAAATAAAGGAATACATGGAAATGATTAAACCGAAACAATAGGGAGTTTTACGTATGAAGGATATTAAATGTGAATGCGGACATCTGAATCCGGAAGGCACGATTCTTTGTGAGGCTTGCGGAAAGCCGACGGAGAATGAAACGAGCCAGGAAAAACTGCTGGATATGAAGTATGAAGGCAGTGCCAGACGTTCTCAAACGTATAACAAGACCATCATAGATAAAATATGGAATTTCTTTTCTTCTGTTAAGGTGGGGATATGGATAATCGTTCTTTTATTGGTTTCCTCAGCATTTGGAACGATTTTCCCGCAAGTAGGCTACATACCGCAAAACATTCCTGCAGAAGTCTATTATGAACAGGAGCATGGTTTTGCAGGGAAAATGTATTATACCCTCGGTTTTCACGATCTTTATGGTTCATGGTGGTATTTACTTCTGATTGCAGCGCTTGGAATTTCTTTGGTGATTGCAAGCCTTGATCGTTTTGTTCCATTATACAAAGCGTTGAAAACTCAAAAGGTTACGAGACATGAAAGTTTCCTTAAGCGTCAACGTGTATTTGGACAGACGACAGTTGAAAACACGGAAACGGAACTTGCAAAGGTAAAAGATGGCCTTAAAAATAGAAATTATAAAATACGTGAAGAAAATGGCAATCTATTGGCGGAGAAAAATCGTTTTTCCCGCTGGGGCCCTTATGTGAATCATATCGGACTTATCATTTTCCTGATTGGGGCAATGCTCCGTTTTTTCCCGGGCATGTATGTGGATGAAGTACTTTGGGTCCGGGAAGGGGAAACGAAGCTTATCCCAGGCACAGATGGGCAATACTATATGAAGAGTGAAGGCTTTGTTTTTGAAACATATGACAGCGACTCCTCTGATGAAGTTTTTGAGTCTGCCATTTCCAGAGCGGGAGAAGGGGCCATTGCGAGCAACTTCCAAACGAACGCCGTCCTTTATGAACGAAAAGGCGACATCGTGGTTGGCGCAGAGCCGGAACTTGAAAAGGTGAAAGAGCATGCAGTAAAGGTGAATAAGCCATTGAAGCATGATTCCTACGCATTCTATCAAGTTGACTACAAATTGAACGAATTCAGCGCCATGAGCTTCAATGTGGAAAATAAAGAAACACAGGAAGTCTATGGTACAATCAAAGTGGACCTGAATGAACCTGAAAAGAAGTATGATCTAGGGAACGGCAATTCTGTTGAACTCGTAAGTTATTTTCCTGATTTTATCCTAAGGGACGGGGAGCCGGATACAAAGACAAGGGTCCCGGACAATCCGGCTTTTGTTTTCCGCATGATAACGCCTGAAACGACGGAAGGGGAAATCAGCCTGGTTGCTATACGCCAGAACATTGAACCGAACGGGACCAATATCAATAAGATGAGCTTTGCCGGTGTCGAGACACGTAATGTTTCCGGACTGACCGTCCGAAAAGACCATACCCTTTGGATACTGGGTCTTGGTGGGGCGATCTTCATGCTTGGAGTGATCCAGGGCATGTATTGGAACCATCGCCGTGTCTGGGTCCAGACACGAGGAAATGAAATCTGGGTGGCAGGACATACGAATAAAAACTGGTTTGGACTAAAGGGCGACATCAATAGAGCATTGCAAGAAACATCGATTAGCATACCGGTCGATCAAGTGGAACAAGAGCAAGAGAGCAAGAAAGAGAAAGCGGAGGAATAGGAGGTTCATCAATGGCACAGCTTAGTGGTAATTTACTATATACCGCATTTATCCTATATCTAATAGGTACCGCCTTTTTTGGTGGCGCAATTCGTGCTAAAAAGAGCAGCAAAGCAGCCAAGATAGGAATTTCGATCACTATTTTGGGCTTCCTTGCACAGTTAGGATATTTTATCACGCGATGGATTGCAGGCGGTCATGCACCTGTCAGCAACCTGTTTGAGTTTACAACATTCTTTGGCATGATGCTCGTGCTGGCATTCATTGTCATCTATTTCATCTATAAAACTAGTACGCTAGGCGTCTTCACCCTGCCAATCGCATTGTTGTTGATTGCCTATGCAAGTATGTTTCCAAGAGACATCGCACCATTGATTCCGGCGCTGCAGAGCCATTGGCTTGCGATCCATGTTTCAACTGTTGCGCTTGGAGTGGCGATCCTGTCAGTCAGCTTTGCGGCAGGTTTGATTTATCTTGTAAAAGTGGTAGATTATACGAAAAAGGGAAAAAAGACATTTTGGCTTGAGCTGACGCTCTATTCCTTGATCTGTTTCCTTGGCTTTATTTTCCTCTCCATCGGCTTTGGTGCTGCAGGGTACCAGGCGGAATTTTCCTATATTGACAAAAAAGGTGCCGATGCGAATGTCGAATATCATCTGCCGGCATTAGTGGGTCCAAATGAGGGAGAACTCCTGACAGACGGAAGAATGAATGCCTTGGTGAATCTGCCGGCTTATGTAAACACATTAAAATTGAATACGGTTATATGGTCACTTTTTGCAGGTTTGCTGTTATATGGACTTTTCCGACTGATTCTTAGAAAACCAATCGGACAGGCATTGAAGCCTGCCGTTAAAAAAGTGAACCTGGAGCTGGTGGATGAAATCAGCTATCGCGCGGTAACTATCGGATTCCCGGTATTCACACTTGGCGGACTGATTTTTGCAGCGATTTGGGCACAGATTGCCTGGACTAGGTATTGGGCATGGGATCCAAAGGAAGTATGGGCACTTATAACCTGGCTATTCTATGCAGCCTACTTGCACCTTCGCCTTTCCAAAGGGTGGGAAGGGGAAAAATCAGCATGGCTTACTTTGATCGGCTTTGCGATTATTCTATTTAATCTGATTGGTGTCAATTTAATTATCGCAGGTTTGCACTCGTATGCTATGTAACGCAGAATATGGAGCCTTCACAGCAATGTGAGGGCTTTTCTTGAAAAATTGAAACATTACCAGGAGGGGAAATTTCATGGAAAAAGACGTAAAAATTCTTGTAGTGGACGACGAAGATCGAATCAGAAGACTGTTGAAAATGTATCTTGAAAGAGAGAACTATACCATTGAGGAAGCCGACAATGGTCACACCGCATTGGAGCTTGCTCTGGAAAATGAATACGATGTCATTCTCCTTGATATCATGATGCCAGGCATGGACGGCATGGAGGTATGCAAGGAAATCCGTGAAAAGAAAGCGACTCCGATCATCATGCTGACGGCAAAAGGGGAAGAGACCAACCGTGTCCAGGGCTTTGAAGTTGGAACAGATGACTACATAGTGAAACCATTCAGCCCGAGGGAAGTGGTACTTCGGGTAAAGGCGTTGCTGAGACGATCTTCGACCACAACCTTCCTGACAACGGAAACAACAACAAAGGATGTCATAGTGTTCCATCATCTGACCATCGACAATGATGCGCACCGGGTTACATCCGACGGCAAGGAAGTGAACCTTACGCCAAAAGAGTACGAGCTTCTCTATTTCCTTGCAAAATCGCCGGACAAAGTTTTTGACCGTGAACAACTGTTGAAAGAAGTATGGCAATATGAATTCTTTGGTGACTTGCGAACCGTTGATACACACGTGAAGAGACTTCGCGAAAAGCTGAATAAAGTATCAGAGCCTGCTTCGAAAATGATTGTGACCGTATGGGGCGTCGGATACAAGTTTGAGGTCGGCAGTGACTCATGATTTGGAAAAGTGTTGTTGGTAAGCTCTGGCTTACCATTTTACTTTTAGTTTCCTTTGTTCTTTTTGTCCTTACAATCCTGTTGCTGGAGTTCTTCGAAAACTACCATGTCAGTGAAGCTGAAAAAGAACTGACAAAGGATGCAAAAAAAATAGCGCTCATTCTTGAACAACATGCAGATAGTGAACAGGCGATGAGCATCGCATGGGAGCTGGTGGATGAAGCGACAAGGGTAGTAGTGTTCTCGGATAAGAAAGACTTTAGCCATTCCCCAAACGGAACGCTCAGTCATCTTCCCGCTTCCTTTTTCCTCGATGATCCGCAGCTTTCCCTCGTATTCGAGGATCAGCCGATTGTAACGAAAAAAACCTATTTATCCGATATCAATAAAGATGATGAGATGTATGGGGAAATCATGATTGTGGGCGTTCCACTACACCTGGATGAGAACAAGGATGGAGCTGTCTTCATCTACCAATCCTTGCTTGCCATCAAGGAAACAACAAAACAGACAACCCAGCTCATTTTACTCGCAGCCGGTTTTGCCATTTTCCTAACAACGATTTTTGCATTCTTCCTATCTACCAGAATTACAGCACCTCTACGGAAAATGAGGGAGGCTGCGTTTGAAATTGCACGTGGGAAGTTTGATACAAAGCTGCCGATGCTCACTCACGATGAAATTGGGGAGCTTGCAATGGCATTCAATCAGATGGGACGCCAGTTGAAATTCAATATTAATGCATTGAATCAGGAAAAAGAGCATTTGGCGAACATATTAAGCTCGATGGCGGATGGTGTTATCACATTGAACCGTGACGGAACCATCCTTGTCTCGAATCCTCCAGCTGAACGCTTTTTGCAAGCCTGGTTCTACCAGGAAGGCAGTGACAATGGGGAAGATCTTCCCACAGAGGTCAGGGATATGTTCCAGAGGGCGGTTTCCATTGAAAAGGAACAGGCAATTGAGCTCACCTACCAAGGACGCACCTGGGTGATTGTGATGAGTCCCCTATACAGCCAGACACATATACGCGGGGCGGTTGCCGTTATCCGGGATATGACGGAAGAACGCAGGCTCGATAAGCTCCGCAAGGATTTTATCGCGAATGTATCACATGAACTGCGTACACCGATTTCCATGCTGCAGGGATACAGTGAAGCAATCGTCGATGATATTGCAGGAACGGATGAGGAGAAAAAAGAGCTTGCATCTGTCATCTATGATGAGTCGTTGCGCATGGGGAGACTCGTTAACGATCTTCTAGACCTTGCGAGAATGGAAGCAGGCCATATTTTACTGAACTATGAAGAAGCTAATGTTGCAGTGTTTGTGGAAAAAATAATTCGCAAGTTTCAGGTGCTGTCAAAGGAAAAGAACATCAGTCTAAGTTACGAGATGACTGGACAAGGCAAAATCGCATTTGATGTAGATAGAATGGAACAGGTTTTGACCAATCTCGTTGACAATGCGATCCGTCATACGGAAAAGGGCGGAAAAATTACGATCTTAGTCAATTTGTCGGATCTAGGTTTGAAAATGGATGTAAAAGACTCCGGCCACGGTATTCCTGAAGAGGATCTGCCGTTTGTGTTTGAACGGTTCTATAAAGCGGACAAAGCTCGTACAAGAGGACGAGCAGGGACAGGTCTCGGCCTTGCCATTGTAAAGAATATTGTCGAAGCACATAATGGCCAGATCTCCGTTCATTCGAAATGGAATGAAGGAACGACATTTTCCCTGTTTATTCCACGAACAATGAGGTAATATGTTTAACATTAGCGAATAATCTTGTTTAGTATGAAACATTTTCTTGTCAGCAAGGGACATATTGTGTAATATGAAAGCTAGTTAATTGAATAGTTTTGAAGATGTGGTGTCACCTCGGTGACTTAAAAGGGAATTTGGTGAAAGACCAAAACTGTCCCCGCAACTGTAAATGTGGACGAAATGAGATAACCACTGTATGATCCGGCTTGAGAAATCAGGCTGCCATATGGGAAGGCTCAAAGTAGGGTGAAGCATGAGTCAGTAGACCTGCCAATTGTCTAAACTTAGTTTCAATGCTTCGGGGGTTGAGTGAGAGAGACGGCGTTTATTTATACGTGCTTTTTATGCCGTTTACACCTCATCCTTCATATTGGATGAGGTTTTTTTGTTTGCTTCAGAAGTGAGTTAACAACAAGAGGGGACTTATTTTTCCAGCGGGGGGATGAACAAACCATCTTGCAGTTTTACCTACTACATACATAAGGGGAAATGACACATGAAGAAATTCTTACTGACACTATTAGCAGCATTTATATTGGCACTGACAGGATGCGCATCAGGGGGAAATAATACGAACTCCAACTCCTCAACAGAAGCGCCGGTAGAGGAGAAGCAGCAGGACCAGCTCGAAACGACCATCAAGCTGACAAAGGATGGAGAAGATGTAATCAGTGAGAAAACTCTGGAATTTGAAGAAGGCGAATCATTGATGGAAGTCATGGAACGTAACTTCGAATTGACCCTGGACGATACCAAGGAATTTATCGTTGGGATTGATGGGGTAGAGTCGGATACAGCCAACTCCTATTTCTGGACATATAAGGTGAATGAGGAAGAAATCATGGTCGGTGCAAAAGAATACGTGCTCAAGGCAGATGATGTTGTACACTTCGACTATGCAAAGTGGGAATAGTTTTATGCCTACTAAAAAGCTTGCTTTATTAGGGGTGCTCATCGCTTTATGCGTAGTGGGGCGGATTGCTTTCGCCTCCATTCCTAATGTTCAGCCTGTTACAGCAATCATCATCATCTGTTCATTTTGGATGGGGCCGGTGACAGGATTGATTCTGGCTTGCGGCAGTACGATTGCCTCCAATATGGTGCTCGGAAGCGGCACATGGACGGTCACCCAGATCATTGCATGGTCGATTATCGGGTTGATGAGCGGAATGATCGGCAAATGGTTCCATAAGACACCTGTCGTCATTTTGGCAATCTATGCAGGCGTTTGCGGACTTTTGTATGGTTTTGTCATGTCACTTGAACGTTTGGTAGTTGGCAAGCTGTTTTGGCCTTACTATTTGGCAGGAATTCCATTCGATGTGAACCATGCGATTGGGAATGTTGTATTTTTCATTATACTATTTCCAGTGTTATCGAAGCTGCTGAAGGAACGGGCGGCGTATATGCTTCAATGAACAGAAGGGGAGCCTTGAAAAGGGCTTCTTTTTTTTGGAGGTAAGGCGAACCATCTTGTTCCATTTCCGTCCACTTCTTCTGAACTGACCTGTCCCAGAATTCCACAAAACCAAACAAAAAAGGTGCTCAAAGACCCCTACAAAGTTGACTGACCCTCCATTATAATAAAACAATATGGACTGATTTTCCTATTAAATATAAAAAAGATTACCTTCAAAAATACTATGAATATTTTCCTGAAAATTCCTAAAAGAATATAGCCAAACTGTAACTTTTGTCATATATTTGTAATGTAACTTTTTTAATATAGTATACGACTAATCTAATGAACGGAGGGAAAGGATGAATACGGTTTTTCAAGAGCTCTATGAAAAATATCACCATGATGTCTTTCAGTTTTTATTTTATATGGTAAAAAACAAAGAGCATGCCGAGGACCTCGTTCAAGAAGTTTATATAAAGGTTTTGCGTTCTTACGATCGGTTTGAAGGAAAGAGCAGCGAGAAGACTTGGCTTTTTTCGATCGCCAAGCATGTTGCGATTGATTCTTTCCGAAAGCAGAAGGGTTGGAAAAGTAAACTACTTGAAACTTTTGACTGGAGCACACAACAGGTAAAAGATCATGCACCACTGCCTGAAGAGATAGCTTTACAAAATGAACAGGTTCAACAAATGTACCGGTGTCTGGATAAATGTAAGGTGGATCATCGTCTTGTCCTCGTCCTGCGGTACATACAAGCCTTATCGATCCAAGAAACAGCCCAAATATTGGGGTGGACGGAAAGTAAGGTGAAAACGACTCAACATAGGGCTTTAAAGGTCCTGAAGGCTCATATGGAAGAACTCCAAGAGAAAGGGGGGAACAGTAATGCGTCATAAACAGCATATGGAGGAAGAACAACTGGAAAAGCTTTTGCGGCAAATGCCGAGAGTGAAAGATGACCGTGACCCAAAACAAATATATCGTGAAGTACATGTTGGCCTAAATAAAAAAACACGCTCCTTTAACGTGATGCCTGCGCTTGCATTAGCCGCTGCGGTATTGATTTTCGCCATTATCTCACCTTTATTCCTGCAGAACATGAATAGCTCCAATTCATCGATGGATCAAGCAGCCAGGAATTCAGACGGTGCAGGCATCATGGAAAGCGCTGAACGTGATGATTCCGGGGACTCGGCGAAAGGGGAAGCCGTCGGGATACAGAGTATAGGTAAGGAAGAAAGTTTAGACAAAGAAAACACGGATATTGCAATGGATGATGCCAAAGAGTCTGATACCGATGATATGAATGTATTAACTGCAGAACAACCGACCTTTGTGGTATCCAATGTGATGGAAGAAACGGAAAATGTCATCACAATCGGAGTGTCTGCAAGGGACGCCATGTCCAATGATGGAGCATTCAGTTTTCCAATTTCCGTTGTTGTACCAAAAACAGATGAAGCGTCATATATTAATGACCTTGAGAAAATCCGATATGAACTGGATTATGATAGATTAGGATTGAGCGTCCCTCATCTCAATGATGGGGCTGTAATCACTGAAGCGGAAAACGAGGACGGAACGAAGAAAGCAATGATTGAAGTAGGTTCTCTATACAGAGGATATTCGAGCACTCAAAGCTTTACGTTTGCCGATCAGGTTGCGGAAACGTTCCGACTGCACTTTACCACAGTGGAATATACGAACAATGGCAGCAGTCAAAACGTAGAAATGGCTGGCAATGTGAAGAATGGACCAGAGGATTTACAAAAGCTCAGGAACAAAGCATATCTAAAATACAAAGGCGGTCAGGATGGTCCGACATTCCTTGTACTGTCCCAACAGGACTATGAAGATGTCCAAGAGGCCTTGAATGCGATGAAAACAGCTCCTGACCAGGATTCCGAAAGCAGGATTGAAGCTTCGGTACCAAAAACGATAGAAATCACCAGCCTCCAACCAGAGGGGGATCTTGTAAAGATAGTACTTTCTTCTGCAAGCATTCTCGACGATACGGAAGAGACCATTTTCGCCTTGGAAGCAATGATGATGACAGCAAAGGAGTTCGGGTTTAAGCAGGTTGTTTTTGAAACCGCCCAGAGCGGAAGCATCGGGAATGTGCCGCTGAATGAAGCTGTCGATGTACCTCTCGCACCAAATCCAGTTTCATATCCGCGTTAATAAAAGCGTTCGCTGGCAAAGGGTTCTGTTTTCGGGTTAGTATAATATATTTTCCCTTCATAAAGGTGATGTAGGAAAAAACTCAGGAACCTGTCGTTGATTTATCATTCGAAAAGGTGATGAAGCAAAGGGTGTGACCGGGCAGCCAGTCGTAATGGACGACGGGTATACAAGCAGTAATAATAATTTAATATGCTTTTTGGAAGGAGGCAGCCTGAAAATGGCATGCCTCTCTTTTGGTTGATTGACGGTGAACGGTGTTGCAATTGTTCGAAAGAAGACCAATTGGAAGAGCTACATAAATTTTCAGATGAATTTCACCAACCCGTCCCATATCCATAGTATAATGGTTGAAACTGATTGGAGGGACGACCATTGCTTACCGATTATCATAATCATTTGGAACGAGGAACATTGACACTGGAATACCTGGAGAAATTCATTGAAGTGGCAAAGCTGAATGGAATCGAAGAATTGGGGATTTCAGAGCATGCGTATCATTTTTACCAAACAAAAGATATCTTGAGCAACCCATGGGTGGAAGAGCGTCGTTATTACGATATGGAAGATTATTACGCGTTGTTTAAAGAGGCTTGGAATAAGGATCATCATGTAAAATTCAGTATTGAAATGGATTACACTCCCGGAAAGCATAAGGAGATGAAGAAGTTTATCGAGTCCTATCCTTTCGATTATGTGATTGGTTCGATTCATTGGGTGGGGGACTTCGGCATTGATCTGGCAGAGTTTCGAAAAGAGTGGGACAGAAGGGATACATATGAGGTGTATGAAAAGTACTTTGACCAGGTCATTACACTTGCCGAGTCGAATCTGTTTGATATCATCGGCCACCTCGATCTTGTGAAAATATTCAAATATGTTCCACAGGACGAAGAATTTCTGCTTGCCCAATATGAAAGAGCAACAAAAGCACTCGCCAATTCGAAGACATGTGTAGAAATCAGTACCGCAGGACTCAGAAAGCCTGTTGGCGAATTGTATCCCGATAAACGGTTACTACAGATGTGCCATCAAAAAGGAGTGCCGATTGTGCTCTCATCTGATGCCCATATACCTGAGCATGTAGGGTGTGACTATGACCAGGCGGTAGCCCTTGCCAAAGAAGTAGGCTACCGGACCATTATGATATTTGACAAAGGTGAAAGAAAAGAAGTGGAGTTGGGTTAATTTACGGAAGCTCCAAGGTCAAGGCGGAGGAGATATCCGGTATGAGAAGGATTTCATCCAGCAGATCCTTTTCTAAAGGCTTATCAACTGAAAGCATCATGATCGCTTTTCCGCCTTGCAGCATACGACCTACATGCATCGTTGCAATGTTGGTTTCGTGCTTTCCGAAAATATTTCCGAGCTGTCCGATGACACCTGGGCGGTCATGATGCTGCACGTAGAGCAGATGGCCGCTTGGGGCATAATCGATATCAAACCCGTTCATATGGACAATTCTGGCTCCGTATCCTTCGATGTAGGTGGCGCGGACGGTCAGATCCACCTGATTCCCTTTTGCACGAACTTCCATCAGATTGGAATAGCCATCGCTTTCGTTGCGATGCTTTTCTCCGTAATTTATTCCGCGGTCTTTCGCAATGGAAGCGGCATTTACCTCATTTACAGTTTGATCGACCCTGTTTTGCAGAAAACCGGCAATGACACTTTTCGTGATAATGGAGGTCTCCCATTCGGTGATTTTTCCTGCATAGGTTGCTGTAATTTCCTCGACCGGACTGTTGGATACCTGGGACAGAATGGAGCCTACCTTTTTACCCAACTGGAAAAATGGCCTTATTTTATTCAAGATCTCTTTTGGAATGGTAGGAAGGTTGATGCTTGTTGTTACAGACTGCCCGTTCAAGAAGGCTAGAACATCCTTGGACACCTGAAAGGCAACATTATATTGAGCCTCTTTCGTTGATGCCCCCAAGTGAGGAGTGGCAATGACATTCTGATGCTGAATCAGCTCCGATTTGGTTGGCGGCTCGACTTCAAATACGTCGAGGGCAGCGCCGGCTACATGACCTGAATTCAAGTTTTCGAGCAGGGCATCCTCATCAATGATTCCACCTCTCGCACAGTTGACTAAAAATACCCCGGTTTTGAGGATTGACATATTTCCGGAATTTATGAGGCCCCTGGTTTCCTTGGTAAGCGGAGTATGTACCGTAATGATATCTGCGCTTCTCATCACTTCCTCCAGCGAAAGAGAGGCAACATCAAGTTTCTCGGCACGACTTTCCGTCAGAAATGGATCGTAGACTGCCACTTTCATCTGAAATGCCTTGGCGCGCTTTGCAATCTCACTCCCGATTCGCCCAAATCCTACAATCCCGAGCGTTTTACCGAAAAGCTCCGTCCCTACGAATTTTTTACGATCCCAATGGGCACTTTTGACATTCATGTTTGCCTGAGGGATATGGCGTACAAGTGAGGAGATCATGGCAAATGTATGCTCAGCAGTGGAGATGGTGTTTCCATCCGGTGCATTGATCACCACAACTCCCTTTTTAGTCGCTGCTGCCACATCGATATTATCGACTCCGACACCAGCTCGTGCGATGACCTTCAGGTTTGGCAATTGATTTAACAGTTCTTCATCTACCATGGTGGCACTTCGAACAAGTAAGGCATCTATTTCATCATAGGAAAAAGTGGTGTTCTGATCTTTTCTGTACACCCGGACATTTTCAGCCTCCAACAAAGGAGCAAGACCATCTGCGCTAATTGAATCTGCAACATATACATGAAACATGTTATCCCTCCAAAATATTATAAAATTTCTGATAACTTAACATCTTAAAGGAAGGCTGTCAATAACTTTCACACAGGTCGAACCTATGTAAGCGCTACAAGTTTTTTGGAAGGCAATCTAAATGAATTTCAGTTCAATTTCTTCCCTCTTTACTATTTTACGAGTATAATAACTTTGTATTTAAAATAACATGATCTATCTTCGGGGCAGGGTGAAATTCCCGATCGGCGGTGATGAGATTTGCTTCTCTAAGCCCGCGAGCCGTTTGATCCTGGAAAAGTAAAGCAGCACAAGCCGCTTCCGCTTTTCTTGGAGGCAGGATTTGGTTCAATTCCAAAGCCGACAGTTACAGTCTGGATGGGAGAAGATGGAGGTTCAAAGAACGTTAAAAAACGAGTGTTTTTAACGCTTATTTGTTTATGCCTTCACACACTCCCGTATGCCATAATGGCAACGGGTTTTTTCGTGTCTTGAAGTGCAATGCACAAATAATTTCTTTTGAATTTCTCTTTTCGTACGAGGTGGATCTCCAACAAAAAGGAGAGAGTCGAATGAATCAGAGAGTACGCATCAAGAAAATGGTAACAGTGGGGATGTTAAGTGGAATCTCATACCTATTAATGTGGTTAAGCTTCCCATTGCCGTTATTACCACCATATTTATCCGTTGATTTCAGCGATGTACCTGCACTGCTTGCGGCCATTCTATTTGGACCTGTGGCAGGGATAACGGTGGAAGCAATCAAGAATCTGCTTCACTACATGGTACAAGGAAGTATGACGGGTGTTCCTGTCGGACAGATGGCAAACTTCACGGCAGGTGTATTATTTATCCTTCCGACCTACTTTATCTTCAAGAAAATCCGTACAACTAAAGGTCTTGGTATAGGATTAGTGGCTGGTACAGCTTTCATGGCTGTGATGATGAGCGTGTTGAACTATTATGTATTTTTACCGGCATTCACTTATTTTTTGAATGTTCCAATGGGATCTTCGGCTGTCGTCATAAAATCAATCGTATATGGCATCTTGCCGTTTAATATAATCAAGGGACTAATTGTGACATTCCTGTTCCTGTTGCTTTACAAAAAGCTTTCGTTCTGGCTCGAGCGCCAGTGGTTCACTAAAAACGTATAAAATTAAAAAGAGCCGCATTCCTTAATGGGAATGCGGTTCTTTGTGTGTACTATTCAAATTTTAGAGCGTCTCCATCGAATGGCTCATCTGCCACTTTGATGGAATCTGTAGGACAACCTTCGAACGCGTCCATCATATCGTCTTCCAACACATCAGGAATTTCAACGATTCCTTGGTTGTCATCAAGTGTAACGAAAGCAATGCCTTCATCGTCATAGTCGTAGATGTCTGGAGCTGCAGCGCCACATGCGCCACATGCGATGCAAGTGTCTTTGTCAACAATCGTATATTTTGCCATGAAAATAAACCTCCCAATTAGTAACTATACAATAAGATTAACATTTCCAAAAATTAGATGGAAACGAATTCCTCATACTTTATATTGTAAAACTGTTTTCCTAACTTTTCAATAGAAAAGTCAATGAGAATGCTTATCACATAAGGGTTCTGCCATTCTATTCATCATTTACCCGACCATTTGTCGACATAAACATGCCACAATTCTGCAAAATTTTGATAAAATGGTGATAGATGAAAAAAGGTGTTGAATTTTGTTGAAATCATTCGAATATCTCTGCTTATTTTGTATTCGTGCTTTTCGTGGGGAACGAACTTCCTCTGCCATTTATCATTTGCTAAAAGGGAAGAAGTCATCCCAAACAATTCAGGATGGCAATCTTTATTCTCTCGCCTTCCTATTTGGTCTTTTGCCGGACCTTTCCCGTGCTGAGCTTGATTCGACCATTGCCCGCTTCGAGCAGGATCAATTAATCTCTTTTCAAGACGACTTTTACTACCTAACGGAAAAAGGAAGCACTGTTCTGGAAAAAGAGGCGGAAAACTTTCCGTTCCCTGATTATCTAAATGGCTGGAAATACAAAGGAAAGGCAGATGTGTTTTGGAAAAGGTATAGCTTGCTGACCCAGACATTGTCAAATCTGCAAATGGGCAGAACAGATTTTATTCCGGTTCAATATGAAGAGACAGTTCAACATTTTGTGAAAAAAATCTTATTACAGGATGGGATTGCCAAAAAAGAGTTATGCGAAATAATCTATAAAGAGACCTTTGATATTTTAGGAAGTGTGGGAGACCAGCAAGCATACATATTCGTCTCCAAGCTTTCCGGTCACCTACACAGTGGTCTCACCCTCCTGCAGATATCCAAAATGCTTGGGATTGACGAAACCTGGGTGCGATTGGAGTTTCAGGCTGCACTCCATTATATGCTGCAGAAGATAGAGAGGAAAGTTGACCATTATCCAGTATTAAGCAAGCTATGTTCGGATATGATTCATCGACCAAATTTGACTGCTACCACTCAAAAGACCTTTTATTTATTGGAAAGGGGCTATAAATTGGAAGAAATCGCAGCTGCAAGAAATCTCAAGCAAAGTACCATCGAGGATCACATTGTAGAACTGGCGCTTCATCTTGATTCCTTTTCCATTTCACCATATGTGCCAAAAGAAAGGGCACAGATTATCCAACAAGCTGCCTATTCGTTGAAAACCAACCAGTTGAAAAGGATAAAGGAGTATCTAGGATTGGCGGATGTCAGCTATTTTCAAATAAGACTAGTTCTGACAAAGATGGGTGATGCGCATGGATAGTTTAAGCCTTCTACTGAAAAAGCTCGATTTCACCGACTTTAAACCTGGTCAAAGGGAGATTGTAGAAGATGTCCTTAAGAAAAAGGATGTTGTCGCACTCCTGCCTACAGGAGGAGGGAAATCTCTATGCTATCAGCTTTCCGGTTATTTGCTTGAAGGGCATATAGTTATTGTTTCTCCACTTCTATCCCTAATGGAAGATCAAGTCCAGCAGATGAAGTCGAAGGGTGAAAAGAACGTTATCGCCATCAATTCCTTCTTAAGCTTTCATGAAAAAGAAAAGCTATTGCACGCAGATCTCTCTCGGTTTAAATTTATCTTCATTTCACCCGAAATGCTGCAGGTCAGTCGCTGGCTAAGAAAGCTTCAGGGTTTACCAATCGGTCTGTTTGTAGTGGATGAGGCCCATTGCGTTTCACAATGGGGACATGATTTCAGGACGGATTATCTGAAACTTGGTGAGGTGAGGGACAAACTTGGAAAACCTCCTTGTCTGGCATTAACGGCTACAGCGACAGATAGTGTGATAATGGATATAAAGAAGTATCTTCATTTAGCATCGACAATGGAGCATATCAATTCGATTGATCGGCCGAACATTGCCTATCAAGTGGAGCATTTCCAGAACAACCAGGAAAAAAGGGAACGCCTCCTGGAGCTTGTCAAGCATTTCCGTTCTCCGGGGATTGTATACTTTTCAAGTAGGACAAAAGCGGAACAGATCAGTCAATATCTGGAAGAGCAAGGCGTGGACCGGATTGCTTTCTATCATGCAGGGCTCGCGCAGGAACAGCGGATTCTTATCCAACAGCAGTTTCTCCTTGGTCAGCTGGATGTAATATGCTGTACAAGTGCATTCGGAATGGGCATCAACAAAGCTGATGTGCGATTTGTCATTCATTATCATCAGCCGACTCAGCTGGAATCCTATGTCCAGGAAATAGGGAGAGCTGGTCGTGATGGTGGAAAAAGTATCGCAGTTCTATTGAAAAGTGCCGAGGACCTTATGCTGCCTCAGCTCTTAATCGAACATGAGCTGCCGGATGACGCGTTTGTCTCAGCTGTTTTGACGGAGCTTGTAAAAAAAAGGAGCGTCATCGAGTCACTAACGGATGAAATGATGACAGACCTGGAAGTAAGATTCCAAGCTACCGAAACGCATTGGAGATATTTAACCTACCACCTGACAAGTTTTATCGGGAATAATGGACCTCTCACGGAAATAAATCTGGAGTTGTGTGCAGCTTTTTTGCAAAAGCAGATACAACTCCGGACATCTGCTAAACAGGAAAAGCTTCGTAACTTCGACAGTTGGACATTTGGATCAGGGTGCAGGAGGCGAGGGATCCTCACCTATTTTGGCGAAGAGGCGGGTCCTCCGATAATAAACTGCTGCGATCATTGTGGACTTGAATTGGAAGATTATTCAAAAAATGAAGAGAAGCGGAAAAGCATGACTGGTGATGCTTCTTCTTGGAAGCAACTATTAGCAAAAATATTAGTACAGGAAGAATGAATATGAAAAATAAACAGGCGGAATTGGTTAAGAGAATGAGTGACAAGGAACTGTTGTATCACTTACATGTATCTCAGCTCCTATTTTTACTCGTAGCAGTTGTCCTTGCTTTTTTTCTTTTTGAAGGATGGAACGAATTTCTGCTTTTATTGGAATGGGATATTCAAGAGATTTTCATCATTGGATCATTTGTGGGTATTGCAGTAGTGTTGATCGATCTTTTCTTGATGAAGTATGTCCCAAGGCACCTGATGGACGATGGCGGCATCAATGAGAAAATGTTTCAAAAAAGAAGTGTTATACACATATTTGGTTTGGCTCTTCTTATTGCATCAGTGGAGGAGCTGCTTTTCAGGGGCGTGATTCAGACTCATTTCGGGATCTGGATTGCAAGCATCGTATTTGCCATCATGCATATCCGCTATCTTCATAAATGGCTATTACTGGTATCGGTCATCCTATTAAGCTTTCTATTGGGCTTTTTGTATGAATGGACTGAAAATCTTCTTGTTACAATTTGGGCTCATTTCATCATAGATGTGCTGCTGGCACTGAAAATAAGAAGCGAGTATATAAAGAAAACCGACAACGGGGAGGTTAGTGAGGAGTATGAGAAACGAGATGAATAGACAAGATCAGGCGGATTCCTTACGAGATGAGGTTGAAAAAGCTGCGGCTGAAAAGCTTCCTTCCAGGAGCGAAATACATGCCGAGAAACGCAATAGAACGAAATGGAAAATGAATTTCCCTGTTCTACGCTTGCTCGGCATCGCTTTTTTATTGATACCAATCACCATTTTGGCGCTTCATTTTAATAATAAAGATGAAAATGTACTTAAATCATTATTTCCTATTAGCGGAAGTGTAGAATCCTATGATCAGATCAATATTCCTTCCAAAACAAATTCGAAAGAAGCGATAGAATTCGACAGGATTGAAGAAGAAGAGAATACGATAGTGGAAGAGGAGGAGACCAAGGATGAAGATACCTCTGTCGAAACCATCAGCACGAATGCTCAAACAGGCAATGGCAAAAACACTCCTGCAGAAACAAAACCGGAACCTCCTCCAGTAGCTGCTGAGCCGGAAGAAACCGAAGAAGTGATAGATGAAGAAAAGATTGAAGAAAATGTGGAATATATAGAGCATGTGGTCGCCAGCGGGGAAACGTTGTACAGAATCTCCATGAAATACTACAACAGTAGAGCTGGAGAGAAGATTATCAGCGATTATAATAACCTCACTAATCAGCAGGTGAATGCGGGACAGAAGCTTACCATTCCAATCAAAAGAAACGGATGAAGAAAAGTGCAGGGGCTATACATCAGTCCTTGTGCTTTTTTTGTGTTTTTTGGCATCATACAAGCTCTCATATATGCATAAGGTTTATTAATAGAACAGGTATGAGGTGGTACGGATGGAGCCTGAAATTCAAAGGTTGGATAAGCATACAGATGAAGCTACAAAGAAAACCCTGCAGCTTCTTGTCTCAAAGAAAAGAAAGTTTGATCAGTTCAAGAAAAGAGAATGGCACTGGAGATTATCCACGTTTCTGACACTCGGGATTTTCCTTGCGTATATCTATTATTACATTTTTTTGAATGGAACAAGCTATGGGGAAATGTTCGCTTATTTTTTTGACAGAACGGTGCATTTTTATGTGGTGATGTTCATCGGTTGCCAGATGGGCATGATAAAATATTTGTTATACAAAAAGGATAAAGCAGAAAAGGAATACCATGACCTGCGCAAGGAGATGGTCAAGCGCAGCGATGATTACTGGGCTCAGCCCGAAGAATGGAAGCAGCGTCACCAAGTATATGAAATGATGAAAAAGGAATTTGATATAAACCTATATCATGAAACCAAATAGACCTTTTAGGGGTCTTATTTTTTTGAATGTAACCAAGAGTTGCAATAAACTGACCAATTTAGAGTTTTATGGTATGATTCTGTAACATTCATTTAACGGAGAGAAGAAAGGACGTTACCGATGACAATTGTTTATATTTTAGGGGCAGCCTTTGTGTGTGGGCTGATACTGCTTTTATACATGTTCAAGCAAGCAAAAGAAGAGACAATAAAAGAAGAAACATTGGCATTTTCTGAGTTTCCGGCAAGCTTCGGGAAGGTAGCCATCTTTTTTATCTCTGATATTCATAGAAGAAAGCTATCACCTGAATTCATACAACCGCTCGAAGGGAAAGTCGATTTTGTTGTAATCGGCGGAGACCTTGCAGAGAAAGGCGTCTCTCTGGAGCAAGTAAAAGAGAATATTGGAGTTTTGAAAAAGCTGGGTCTGATATTTTTTGTATGGGGTAACAATGACTATGAATTGGATTATCACGAATTGGATTCCCTCCTGTTGCACAACGGGGTAAAAATATTGGACAATACTGCTTTCAAGTTCGAGTCGGAAACAGGGGAACTTCTTGAGATTATCGGGGTGGACGATATGATTCACGAACGGGACGATCTAGAGCTTGCCTTGGGGGATGCGACAAAAGACAGTTTTAAAATCTTGGTCAGCCATGACCCGAAGATAGTAGAAAAATTCTCGGGTGAAAATAAAATCAGCCTTGTTTTAAGTGGACATACCCATGGAGGGCAAATCCGTATCTTAGGCTATGGACCTCACGAAAAAGGAGCAATCCATCATCTCCCGCAAACCACGCTCTTAGTAAGCAACGGTTTTGGAACCACAATGATTCCCTTGAGACTTGGCGCTCCACCTGAAACGCATCTGTTAACGATAACGACGAAGATTTGAAATGTGCGACCGGGTGGTCTGGTAACCGGACAGCTCAGTCGTTTTTCACTTAAATGAAATCGTAATATGGATTATTCAAAACCTATACAAAGTTTACACGACGAGATTCCTCCTATATAATTCAACTAAGGATTTTGTTAGGAGAGAAAGGGATCTTTATGTCAAAAAATGAAGGTAAGTACAATATTAAAGCAGCCTCAAAAATGCTTGGAATTCAACCTGGGACGCTTCGTGCCTGGGAAAGAAGGTACCAGATGATTGCACCTGTGCGTAACGACTCTGGTCATCGCCTTTATACGGAGGAGCATATAAAAATATTAAAGTGGCTTATTCAAAAAGTGAACAAGGGTTTTACCATCAGTCAGGCAGTATCCCTGCTTGATAAGAATCAACAGGAGCTATTGGAAACTGATGGTGGTGATTCAACTGCCAATTCGGATTTATCTAAAGATCTATTGGAGGAGCTATTAAAGGCCCTACTTGAGTTTGATGAAGGCCGTGCTCATGAAATAATGGATAAAATATTCAGCTTATATTCGGTGGAAAAGGTATTGATTGATATTTTAGGAACACTTCTGGTAAAGGTAGGGGACCTTTGGGAGAATGCGGAAATATCCAGTGCGCATGAGCATTTCGCTTCTGCATTCCTTCGTTCCCGAATCGGGATGATTCTGCATGGACTGCCAGTGAATGGATTTTTGCCCAAAACGGTATCGGTTTGTGGACCAGGGGAATGGCATGAGCTTGGTTTGCTGATCTATACGCTGTTTGTTAGAAGAAAAGGGTTCGATACCATTTATCTTGGTACCAGCATAGCAGATAATGATATTCATATTGTGCTGAAAGAAATAAACCCGAAATTTCTATTTTTATCCTGCACGCTATCCATTAACCTTCCGAAAACACTGGAAATGGTGGATGACCTGCACAGAGACTATCCGGATCTGATTATTGGGCTCGGTGGCTCGGCTGTTGATAGGATGCCGCAGCATAAACAAACGGAGTATCAAGAATTTTTGATCGGAAACACCATGAAAGAATGGGAAGACTGGCTTAAGCAACATATGGCTGCCAAGAATTAATGTACTTTACTTCCATTCTATGGGGAACGTAACGAACCAACTTACCACTCTTATCATAAAATGTAAGAAATAGCAGGGTGTAAAGGTTGGGAGGAGTCTTTCATGCGGCTGGAACGAATCAACTACAATAAAATAAAGATATTCCTCACGTTTGATGACCTCGATGAAAGAGGGTTGACAAAAGAGGATTTATGGAAGGACTCGCAAAAGGTTCATCAGCTGTTCCGTGACATGATTGATGAAGCGAGCGAAGAATTGGGTTTTGAAGTGAGTGGCTCCTTGGCCGTTGAGGTATATGCATTACAAGCTCAAGGCATGGTCGTCATTGTTACATCCACGGATGACGATTTTCTGGAAGAGGAATTTACCGATGACTACATCGAAATGCAAGTAACGGTCGATGAAAGTCATGAATTGTTTTATGAGTTCCATTCGTTTGACCACCTTATCGATTTAGCAAAGCGTTTAAAGCACTTTCATATAAATGGTGGCATGATCTATTCACACGAGAATATTTTTTATCTTCTCTTAGAGGAAGAGACGCCTCCATGCATGGATATTGATACGCTGATTGCCGTGTTATCAGAATATGGTTTTCCTTCTACCATGACTACTCACCGGGTGCATGAGTACGGGAAGATCATAATGGAGAAGAATGCTTTACAACAATTGAATGCCTATTTCAACTGAGCTCCAGCCGTGTCTACGCTTTTAGTAGATAGGGCTGGTTTTGTTCTATTGTATGATGTAGATGTCAGGGGAAACTTCCCGGATTGAATGCCTTCCGTATTATTTAGTGTGAATGTCTGATTTTTGTAACCGTTTGCAAATTTTTTTCTAAAATATTATTTTCTATCTTTGCATAAATGGTAGTAAGGTGTATACTATGTCATGAAGATGGACTTCGTAAATTTTGAGTGAAACAATCTAGGAGGGTACTTATGGTAGCCGAGAAAAGCAACGAGCAGACTAATAAACATGAAGACAAGTTGGATGTATTGAAATCAACACAAATTGTGATACATAAAGCCTTGGAGAGGCTAGGCTATCCCGAGGAAGTATATGAACTTTTAAAAGAACCCCTTCGCATGTTAACAGTGAAAATTCCTGTCCGTATGGATGATGGATCTGTGAAGATCTTCACTGGGTATCGTGCTCAACATAATGATTCTGTAGGACCTACAAAAGGTGGAATCCGCTTCCATCCGAATGTAACTGAGAAAGAAGTTAAAGCGCTTTCCATCTGGATGAGCTTGAAATGTGGAATTGTCGACCTTCCGTATGGTGGTGGTAAAGGAGGAATCGTTTGCGACCCTCGTGAAATGTCGTTCAGGGAATTGGAACGATTGAGCCGCGGTTATGTCCGCGCCATCAGTCAGATTGTTGGACCTACTAAGGATATTCCGGCTCCTGACGTATTTACGAACTCTCAGATCATGGCTTGGATGATGGATGAATACAGCCGTATAGACGAATTCAACTCACCTGGATTCATCACCGGTAAACCACTGGTACTTGGTGGATCACACGGAAGAGAATCAGCTACTGCAAAAGGTGTAACAATCTGTATCCATGAAGCGGCAAAGAAAAAAGGGATAGAGCTTAAAGGAGCCAAGGTTGTTGTACAAGGCTTCGGTAATGCTGGAAGCTACCTATCAAAGTTCATGCACGATGCAGGGGCTAAGGTGGTAGGTATCTCGGATGCTTATGGTGGATTGTATGACCCGAATGGACTGGATATCGACTATCTTCTAGATCGTCGTGACAGCTTTGGTACTGTAACGAAATTGTTCAATAATACAATTACAAATAAAGAGCTGTTGGAATTGGAATGCGACATCCTTGTTCCTGCAGCGATTGAAAACCAGATCACGGAAGAAAATGCCCACAACATCCGTGCGAAGATCGTTGTAGAGGCAGCGAATGGACCTACTACAATTGAAGGAACACAAATTCTGACTGATCGCGGAATTCTTCTTGTACCTGACGTCCTTGCTAGCGCAGGTGGAGTGACCGTTTCCTACTTTGAATGGGTGCAGAATAACCAAGGTTATTATTGGACCGAAGAAGAAGTGGAAGAAAAGCTTGAAAAAGTGATGGTTAAATCATTTAACAGCGTTTATGATACAGCTCAGAACCGCCGTGTTGATATGAGACTTGCAGCATACATGGTTGGTGCACGCAAAATGGCGGAAGCATCCCGATTCAGAGGCTGGATTTAATTATTTGCACATCATCTTACAATCCCCTATCATTAGTGATAGGGGATTTTTTCATGTCCTATTAATAATGTGTACGGAGTTGAAGCAACTGTGATTAATAGAGAAGCCATCATTGTAGGTGGAGGACCTTGTGGTATATCGGCAGCAATTGCCTTGCAGAATATCGGGCTCTCCCCACTTGTGCTAGAAAAAGGAAATATCGTCAACGCCATTTATCATTACCCAACTCACCAGACCTTTTTCAGCTCAAGTGAAAAGTTGGAGATTGGGGATGTTCCATTTATTACAGAGAACAGGAAACCTGTCAGAATTCAAGCGTTGACCTACTACCGCGAAGTGGTGAAAAGGAAAAAGGTTGAGATAAATGCGTTTGAAAAAGTGGAGTCGGTCCATAAGCAGGAAGACGGTACGTTCCTTGTAAAAACCTCTAAAGAAACTTATTTGACAAAATATGTTGTGGTTGCAACAGGTTATTATGATAATCATAATAAATTAGCGATCCCAGGTGCGGATCTGGAAAAGGTATCCCACTATTTCAAAGAAGGACATCCTTATTTTAATAAGCATGTCACTGTAATTGGCGGGAAAAATTCTAGTGTGGATGCTGCCTTGGAGTTGGTAAAGGCGGATGCACACGTGACAGTTGTGTACAGGGGTTCCAGCTACTCCCCAAGTGTGAAGCCATGGATACTGCCTGAGTTTGATGCACTCGTCAGAAACGGTACCATCAAGATGGTATTTGATGCAGATGTAACAAAGATAAACGAAGATACGGTAACCTATGCAACACGTGATGGGAAAGAAGAAACAATCAGAAATGATTATGTCTTTGCGATGATTGGCTATCACCCAGATCACCATTTTCTGACCAAAATGGGTGTGGAAATTGACCAGGAGTCAGGCCGACCGGCATTCAATCCTGATACGATGGAAACGAATGTGGAAGGCATTTTCATTGCTGGTGTAATTGCTGCTGGTAACAATGCAAATGAAATATTCATTGAAAATGGCCGTTTCCATGGGGGGCAAATTGCAGAGTGTTTAAAGAATAAAATGTGATATATAAGGAGCCGTCCGCGTAGACACCGTGTTGTCTGTCGGACGGCTGCTCTATTTTCATTGATGTTGTATGGAGGGGCGAGAAAAGAAAGGTTGAATTGGATGAAGGACGTTTTCGTGGTGCCGGGCAGGCAAAATGTCCATCATCCAGTGAATGAAGGACGTTTTCGTGGAGCCGGACGTGCAAAATGTCCATCATCAAGCGAATGAAGGACGTTTTCGTGGAGCCGGACGTGCAAAAGGTCCATCATCAAGCGAATGAAGGACGTTTTTAAGGTGTCAGGCAGGCAAAAGGTCCATCATCCAGTGAATGATGAACCTTTTCATGGTGTCGGGCAGGCAAAATGTCCATCATCAAGCGAATGAAGGACGTTTTCGTGGAGCCGGACGTGTAAAAGGTCCATCATCAAGCGGATGAAGGACCTTTTTAAGGTGCCTGGCAGGCAAAAGGTCCATCATCAAGCGAATGAAGGACGTTTTCGTGGTGCCTGGCAGGCAAAAGGTCCATCATCACGCGGATAAAGACCCCTTTAACGGTGCAGTGCAGGAAGCTTTAGGTTTATCTTAAAAACAATCTTTGCAACTCTTGGGAATCCTTCGTTTCTTCCATTGCCACAAGTAATTTGATTCGTGCCTTCTGACCGTTCAAGCCATTAGAGAAAATGACTCCAAGTTGCTTTAACTGGCGTCCTCCACCATCGTAGCCATAGATGTCCTGCACGATTCCGTTAAAGCAGCGGGAAACGAGGACGACAGGGATTTTTGCATCAGTCAGTTCTTTTAACCCTGCCAAAGTGGTAGGAGGGAGGTTGCCTTGTCCAAGGGCTTCAATCACCACTCCGTCAACCCCCATATCTTTCATAAGAGAGAAAATGGCGGAATCCATTCCGGCATAGGCTTTCAGCAGCATCACCTTTTTCGTTACATCCTTGATCGCATACTTGTCTTCTGCGACCGGAGAATGGTGGAAGGAAGCTCCGCGCTTTGTGACAATACCAATTGGCCCGTATTGCGGACTCTGGAAAGTGGCAATATTGCTTGTATGCGTTTTTGTAACGTTCTTGGCAGTGTGTATCTCATCGTTCAGTACAACCAGTACCCCTTTGTTTTTAGCTTCAGTGCTAGCTGCGACTTTCACAGAAGAGAGAAGATTGTATGGTCCATCAGAGCCGATCTCATTGCTTGAACGCATCGCCCCTGTCAGGACAATCGGCACTTTTGTCTGTACGGTCAGATCAAGGAAAAACGCTGTTTCCTCCAATGTATCTGTGCCGTGGGTAATGACGATCCCTTCATAGGAGTTCTCTGTCACCTGGGCATCGATGAAAGTGGATAGCTCCCACATATGGTGCGGTGTCATGTGGGGAGAAGGCAGATTGAAAAGTTCATGACTATCAATAATCAAATTAGGATCTGTGATGATGGGTGTTGCGGATAGTGGATTTTTTTCTCCGGGAGAGACTTCTCCCTGTTCGTTTTCTGACATGGAAATCGTTCCACCTGTGTGAATGAGTAAAATCTTTTTCTTCATCTATTTTCACCTCATTAATATACAAACAATTCCAAAAAAACTGGATGTATCATTCCATTAATTACGATAACATGATACGATAAAAAAAAACAGATGGAAACGAGGCTTATTTATGCTGGGCGTTGTATCCGCCGGAATTGCTCCCGGCTTGGCGTTGTTGTCATATTTTTATTTACGGGATACTTTTCAGAAAGAACCGATATCCTATGTGTTCAAGATATTCGTGTTCGGGGCACTGCTTGTGTTCCCGCTAATGTTCATACAATACGTGATTCAATTGGAGATGGGTGTGAACTCCAATTTAATAAAGGCTTTTTTTATGTCCGGGCTGTTGGAGGAATTCTTCAAATGGTTCATTTTGATCTATCTGGTCTATCGGAATGTTAACTTTGATGAGCACTACGATGGTATTGTATACGGAGTAGCAGTGTCACTGGGATTTGCCACTGCCGAGAATATTTTGTTTCTCATCGCAAATGGGGTGGAGCTTGCCATTGGGAGAGCGGTACTTCCTGTATCAAGCCATGCATTGTTTGGAGTCATCATGGGCTACTATCTTGGAAAAGGTAAATTTTCCATGGAACAGAAGAAACATAGAATATGCTTGAGTCTTTCTTTATTTGTTCCATTCTTGCTTCATGGTACATATGACATGATTATTCTCTCGCAAAAGCACTGGGGATTCTATATGGTTCCCTTTATGATCTTTTTATGGTGGTTAGGATTACGAAAAGTAAAACTCGCAAATACTGCATTGGTTTAGCCTACAAGGAAAACATTCCTTATAGGCTTTTTTTGTTATAAATGCCTGGTAATCGGCTCTCCATATTTTGGAATGCGTCTTTTATTAGACGGAATCTGTATAAAATGCCAACATCTACAGAAAATACTTGTAACAATTGTTTAAAGAAGACAAAGGAGGAAATGTAAGGTGAAGCGGTTACTAATAATTTCATGTATGTTCCTTATCAGCACCTGTATGCTATTTTCGATAAATCAGTCCAAAGTAAGTGCCTTTTCCGAACAGATCATTCAAAAGGGTGCTACCGGGAATGATGTGGTCGAGCTTCAAGCACGCCTTCAATACAATGGATATTACCAAGCTAAGATTGATGGGGTTTACGGCTGGACTACATACTGGGCAGTTAAAAACTTCCAACAGGAATTTGGATTAGATGATGTAGATGGACTGGTAGGTCCCAAAACGAAGGAAATGCTCAATAAATCAACCAAGTTTTACAAGGATTGGGTTCATCAACAGATTAATAGCGGGAAAAGATTCACTCATTATGGCGGCATGGAATTGAAGTATCAGGTGGAACCTTCCGCAACAACTATGGAAAAAGCAAAGCAGGGGGCAACTTCACAGTGGCAACAGAAGAAGGTGCAATATCAGCAAAAGCAGCCAGCGCCACAACAGGAGCAAGAAAAACCAGCACCACTACAGCAGGCGCCGGCAAAACCAGCACCAGGAAAACAGCCAGCGAAACCAGCACCACAACAAGAGGAACCAGCAAAACCGGCTCCTGCTCCAGAAGAGCCTGAGGAAGAAAAGCAGACGGCAACCAATATGCCAGGAGGGTATTCTGAAAACGATATTCAATTGATGGCCAATGCCGTTTACGGGGAAGCGCGTGGCGAGCCTTATGAAGGCCAGATTGCTGTTGCAGCAGTAATCTTGAATCGAATTAACAGCCCGACATTTCCAAATACGGTTTCAGGGGTAATCTTTGAGCCGCTTGCATTTACAGCTGTGGCGGATGGCCAAATCTGGCTCACACCAAATGATACTGCCAAAAGAGCGGTCATCGATGCCATCAATGGAATGGACCCTACAGAGGGTGCAACCTATTACTTCAACCCGGATACAGCAACAAGCGGCTGGATTTGGGGGCGTCCGCAAATAAAAAGAATCGGAAAACACATTTTCTGTGAATAAAGAGGGTGGAAAATTATGTTGAGACTTATCATTATCGCTGTTTTAGCAGTAGCTGTTGCAGGAACAGGGTATTGGGGTTATCAGGAGCATCAGGAAAAAAACGCAGTCCTCATTAATGCGGAAAATAACTATCAGCGTGCCTTTCATGACCTTGTATACCATGTGGACCTGTTACATGACAAAATTGGAACAACGCTCGCCATGAGTTCAAGGGAGCAATTGTCTCCATCCTTTGCAGAGGTTTGGAGAATAACATCTGAAGCTCAAAATGATGTGGGACAGTTGCCATTAACCTTACTTCCCTTTAACAAGACAGAGGAGTTCCTGACGAATATCGGGGATTACACGTATCAGGTTGCTATACGTGACCTGGATAAGAAACCTTTATCAAAAGATGAGTTTGATTCCTTGCAGACACTTTATCAAAAATCAGGTGAAATCAAGTCAGAGCTGAGAAAAGTGCAAAGCATGGTCATGAATCAAAACTTGCGCTGGATGGATGTGGAACTTGCATTATCAGCAAAAGACCAGCCGCAGGATAATGGGATTATTGATGGATTCAAAACTGTGGAGAAGAATGTGGAGGGGTACGAGGAAACAGATTTCGGTCCGACCTTTACATCCATGAACAAAAAGGATGAGAGCTTCAGCAGACTTTCTGGGAAGACAATAACAAAAGAAGAAGCCAAACAGGTTGCTGACCGTTACCTGGAGCTTGAAGGTGATGAAAAGATTACGATTACCGAAAACGGTGAAGGGTCCAAAGTAGGATTCTATAGCCTGAAGATCGTGGATAAAAACCAGGTGGATACGTACATGGATGTAGCCAAAAAAGGTGGCACGCCCATTTACATTGTGCAAAACAAAGAAGCAAAGCAAAAGAACATCAGCCTGAATGAAGCAACAGAAAAAGCCCGAAACTTCCTGAAGCAGAACAAGTTTGAAAGCCTGGATCTCTATGAAAGCGTGGAGTACAATAAGCTGGGGGTTTTCACTTTTGTTTCCAATCTGGATGGGGT
Organism: Sutcliffiella sp. NPDC057660; assembly: GCF_042800035.1. Taxonomy (NCBI): domain Bacteria; kingdom Bacillati; phylum Bacillota; class Bacilli; order Caryophanales; family Bacillaceae; genus Sutcliffiella; species Sutcliffiella sp. NPDC057660. The sequence continues at coordinate 184,735 of NZ_JBHVHV010000007.1, read as the reverse complement.
GAGGATCTACCCGGATGCGATTAAAATGAAGGTAAGCCTCGACACTGGAGAGATTGTCGGGTTTTCAGCTAAAGACTATCTGATGGCCCACCATCTCCGTGAAATTCCTGAACCTGGAATCACCTACGAAGAAGCAACGGATAGAATCAATGAAAATGTGATGATCATGGAGGATCGCTTAGCAGTCATCAATAATGATACTGGTGAGGAAGTCCTATGCTATGAATTCCTTGGAACCATTAATGAAGATACTTATCAGATCTTCATTAATGCCGAAAATGGTAGGGAAGAAAAAGTGGAAAAACTGAAAAATGCTGAAGAATTATATGATTTATAATTGGAAAATCGTTATGGAAAAGCTAAAATTCGGCTTTTCCTTTTTTTGTTTACATGGTTTAATTATAGTAACTAGGGAGCTTGGAAAAAGAGAGACAAGCACGAAAGTTAGGGGGCAATTTTTTGTTGAAGACAGGGGTAATATTAACTCTTCATATGCAAAATGATGAAGGAGTGGAAAGGTACCGATGTAAGGTTCAAGAAGTGAAGGAAAATGAATTTTACGTTGACTATCCAGTACACATCAAGAATGGAAAAACTACATACATATTAAATGGCACGCAGCTGAACGTCTCATTTGTGACGGATGAAGGGCTTGCGTATCATTTTGACAGTGAAGTCATGGGGAGAATAAAGCAGTCCATTCCGATGATTCAGCTATCCTATCCTGGACACGAACAGCTAATCAAAATACAGAGAAGAGAATATGTTCGTGTCGAGAGCAGTGTAGACGTAGCTGTACATCCAGATTCTGCCGAGTTTCAACCCTTTACCACTGTTACACATGATATAAGTGCAGGTGGCAGTTCCATTATATTGCCCCAGGAAGCAACAATTCCTGAATCTGATACCATCCAGACGAATTTCGTCATCCATCTGAACAATGGGGAGATCTATTATCTGAAACTTAAAAGTAAGGTAATCCGTATTGTGGATGGGAAAAATGGACGAAAGAGAGCTTCACTACAGTTCGATCATATCAAAGAGCATGAAAGGCAAGTGATCATCAAATATTGTTTTGAGCAGCAACTATTAATGAGAAAAACACACTGATGAGAATATTTACCACTTTTTTCAGACATAATAAGTAGAAACGCCTGAGAAAATGTGGTGAGATAAAATGAAAAGGTTTGAAGGCATTATCGTAAAACTTCTTATCATTCAACTGTTTTGTCTTGTGGTAGCTCAAGCATTGATACTCTACACGGAGGTTTCCCCTTTCTTGACAAAGGTTGTTCAGTATGAAGGGGTAGATGGAATGGAGATCATGGAGCATATAGAAACATTCGACCAAAATAGATGATTATGATAAAATAATGAAGAAAATACGTCTGAAATCTGCAGGGGAGACCTGCTTTTTTCATTATAAGGCAGAAAAAAGATCAGTACATACGAGCGATGGAAGATTGGGTCTTTACAATTCCCGGTTCTTCAAATGTTGTTCGGTAGCAGGAGGAATTATGAACAATCATTATTTATCAGTAGCAATCGACGGACCGGCTGCAGCGGGGAAGAGTACTGTGGCAAAAATCGTAGCAGGGAAATTGGGCTACATCTATATTGATACAGGTGCAATGTACCGGGCAGTAACTTTTCAGGCTCTTCGCCATGATATTGACCTTGAGGATGAAGAAGCGCTGCAAAGCTTAGTTGGAAAGATGGATATCGATCTGCGTGCGGCTGCCAAACATGAGCAGCATGTATTCATTAATAACGAAAATGTAACGGAGGATATACGGACACACAATGTGACCAACTCCGTTTCCATTGTTGCCAAGCATAAAGCTGTCAGGGAAGAGATGGTGGAACGACAGCGCATCCTCGCACAAAGAGGCGGAGTAGTAATGGATGGACGCGACATCGGGACACATGTATTACCTCATGCAGAAGTAAAAGTATTCCTGTTGGCCTCTGTGGATGAGCGTGCAAGAAGAAGACACGCAGAGAACCTTGCAAAAGGTTTTGAATCCGATTTGGAAAAACTGAAAGAAGAGATTGCACGACGTGATAAACTGGATTCGGAAAGAGAGTTTGCTCCACTTGTCAAAGCGGATGATGCAAAAGAAATAGATACAACGTCCCTATCCATCGAACAAGTTGTGGAAAAAATTATGGACATTGTCAATGATACGGAAAGGATCTACAAAGCATGACCTTTTACTCATTTGCTAGATTTATCGTAAGTGTTGCTTTAAAGCCATTGTATCGAATAAAAGTGGTGGGCGAAGAGAATATTCCGAAAGATGGACCGGTTCTGCTATGTTCCAACCATATAGATAATCTTGATCCTCCGGTAGTAGGTATAACTTCCCCTAGGACCGTCCATTTCATGGCAAAAGAAGAAGTTTTCCGCGTACCGATCCTAAAGACCATTTTACCAAAATTGCACGCATTTCCAGTTAAAAGGGGAATGAGTGATCGCGAAGCACTACGGACTGCAATAAAGGTTTTGAAGGAAGGACATCTTCTGGGGCTTTTTCCTGAAGGAACCAGAAGCAAGACAGGTGAACTGCAGAAGGGATTGGCAGGTGCCGGATTTTTCGCATTAAGAAGTGAGGCTGTGGTTGTGCCATGTGCCATCATCGGACCATACAAGGCGTTTCAGCCATTAAAGGTTGTTTATGGCAAGCCGATTGATTTTGCAGAATATCGCAAGGAGAAAGTCTCCGCGGAAGAAGCTACCCTTATCATCATGAATTCCATCAAGGAACTTTTAGAAAAAAATAAATAGTTTAAGAGTTTTGACTTGACAAAATGTCCTATTTATTAGAAGTTAATAGAAAGAAGTTAAAATATTTGATGAATTTTGCATAAAAATAGCTATTTTTTTCATCAAAGCTTCACTCTGTCTGTTTAACAATAGATGGAATATTATCCATTTATGAATTATTACACGAAACATGCAACTTTGTTTAAGTCCATATGATAGTGCTTGGAAGTTTGTCCGGTCGCTTTCATATATACGTAACGGCTACCGTTACTTACATAAATAATGGAATAGTTGGTTTGTATAGAGGAGGTAATAATATGGTAGAAGACATGAATCAAGTAGAAGTGAAAAATTTAGAGGTTGGTACCAAAGTGACTGGAACTGTTACTAAAGTGGAAGAAAAGCAGGTTCTGGTTTCTATAGAAGGAAGCAAACTGGATGGGATCATTCCAATCAGTGAGCTGTCAAGCCTTCATGTAGAAAAGGCTACAGATGTTGTGGCGGAAGGGCAAGAGCTTCAGCTTAAAGTGACAAAAGTGGAGGATGAGCTTTTGGTCCTATCCAAAAAAGCGGTAGACGCAGATTTGGCATGGGAGGATCTCCAAAAGAAATTTGAATCCAAAGAGGTATTTGAAGCGGAAATCAAAGACGTTGTAAAAGGCGGCTTGGTAGTAGACCTTGGTGTTCGCGGCTTTGTACCTGCTTCCTTGGTGGAAAATCATTTTGTAGACGATTTCTCCGATTATAAAGGGAAAACGCTGACCTTCAAAGTGGTTGAATTGGAAAAAGAGAAAAATCGTGTAATTCTTTCCCATAGAGCTGTCGTAGAGGAAGAAATGAAAAATAAAAAGCATCAGGTGCTCGATTCCATTGAGACTGGCCAAGTACTTGAAGGTACTGTACAACGCATTACCGATTTCGGTGCATTTGTTGATATCGGTGGAGTGGACGGACTGGTTCATATTTCCCAGCTTTCCTATGAGCATGTAACAAAGCCTTCCGAGGTGGTTGCGGAAGGGCAAAAGGTGCAGGTGAAGGTACTTTCTGTCGATCGTGACAATGAAAGAATCTCCCTTTCCATTAAAGAAACTCTTCCGGGCCCTTGGAGTCAGGTTACTGAAAAGCTTTCAACCGGCAGCGTTACAGAAGGTGTCGTAAAACGCCTGGTTTCATTCGGAGCATTCGTTGAAGTTCTTCCAGGTGTGGAAGGGCTGGTTCATATTTCCCAAATCTCCAACAAGCATATCGGAACTCCACATGAAGTGCTTTCCGAAGGGGAAAAGGTCCAGGTAAAGGTTTTGGACATCAATGTCAACGAACAACGAATTTCCTTAAGCATCCGAGAATTGGAAGAGCCTGAACAGGAAGAGGACTATAGCCAATACAGCCATTCCGACGAATCCGGCGGTTTCCAGCTTGGGGATTTGATTGGCGACAAATTGAAAAAACTTAAAAAATAATTTTATAGGTGATAAACGGTGAGCAGAGCAAAAAGGAAAATGGACCATATCAAGCATGCTTTATCAACAGGTCAACTAAGACAACATGGTTTTGAGGATGTTATGTTCGTTCATCAAAACTTGCCGGACTCCAGTGTTTCATCTGTTCAATTGAATACAAAAATAGGCGAACTTGCTTTAAGTTCGCCTATTTTTATCAATGCAATGACTGGTGGAGGCGGGGCAGAGACCCTGGAAATCAACAAAGGGCTTGCTGGAGTTGCAAGGGAATGCAAGCTTGCTTTGGCAGTCGGTTCGCAAATGTCTGCAATCAAGGACATGGATGAAAGGGTTACGTATGAAATAGTACGTACAGAAAATCCAGACGGAATAATCTTTGCAAACCTAGGAAGTGAAGCGACAGTCGAGCAAGCGGTTCAAGCCGTCGACATGCTTGCTGCTGACGCGCTGCAAATCCATTTGAATGTGATTCAGGAACTTGTAATGCCAGAAGGTGATCGAGACTTTACTGGTGCCCTCAAAAGAATAGAGAAAATAGCTTCTTCGATTGATGTGCCAATCATTGTGAAAGAAACAGGTTTTGGCATGAGCAGAGAAGCGGCTCGTAAGCTTTCGGATGCAGGAGTATCCATTATTGATGTCGGCGGCTTCGGGGGGACAAATTTCTCCAGAATAGAGAACGAACGTCGGGAAAATCGTCTCACCTTCTTTGACGACTGGGGAATTTCCACGACATCCTCCATAGCAGAAGTGAGTCACTTTGTGCCGGAAGCAACAATCATAGGCTCTGGTGGTATACAAAGTGCCCTTGATATCGCAAAAGCAATTGCACTCGGGGCATCAGCTGTTGGGATTGCAGGGTATTTTCTTCGTGTCTATTTGGATGAGGGACAGGAAGCTTTATGTCGATTGATTGCTAATGTGCATGAAGATCTTAAAATGCTCATGACTGCTGTGGGAGCTTCTACTATTGAAGATCTTAAGCGCGTACAATTGGTTCTACGCGGAGAAACCTACCATTGGCTGACCCAGCGCGGCGTGGATACGAGCAGATACAGTAATCGGTGAGATTCATGGTGGCATTTAGTACATATATACAAAAAGCAGCGGCTCCATCAGGAGAACCGCTGCTTTTTGTTTGCTTATCTATTACGCTCTCTTGCCTCTTCCGGACCTTCAAGCTTTGTTGCACCGGGATATTTCAAAGACTGATCACGGTCTGACTCTGTTCGCTTCTGAGCTTTCAATTTCTTCTCCTGTCTATCTTTTCCCATTCTTATCACCTCAACGAAAAATGATTATCTGACTTATTATTTGCTTCTTTTGAAAAAAGATACGAAGGACCGTGACTAGCTTTCTGTTTTTTTACCCATAATGTATGGTGTGATGGGAGGGAAATGGCATGGTATCGGAAGGGTTATATTTTTATTTTCTATCGTGGGTCGGCTGGATCATTGTGACCTTCTTTTTTGCGAAGAGTCAACAGAGGTTTCTTTTGTCTGCACTTCTTTTATTGATAATTATAGGCTCTAATACATTTATTCCAGTTGTGGATTTTCAAGTAAGCGTTTCCTTTATCGTTCTTGCGATTATGGCAATCATTTTGCTTGTCAAAGTGCTGAAGAAGCATTTTTTGCTTCATTATTTTTCCATATGCACAGTTGCACTTGCCTATGTGTGCTTTAAACTGTTTGAGATTTATGATCCGGTTTGGATTATTTTCCATAGAACTTGGATGCTTTCCATCATTCTCTTGTATTTGGCATTATTGCTTTTCAAATCAAAAAGCGAGAGGTATGTTTTTCTTTTGACAGGGCTGTTGATGGGGGAGCTTCTCAGCATATTTGTGTTGCATTCCGTCTTTCGTTATTCCATCATAGGAGCCTTTGAATTTCTGGACGTTTTTTCATTAACGGTTTCAGGATTATCAGTCTGGGTATTTTTTGAAACCGTCACTGTTTATCTGGATGGCTTCATACAAAAGCGTGTAAAGGAGAAACAAGGATGAACGAATACACTTACCCTATACTATTTGGGGTTATAATAGGCCTCGTCACAAGGATATACATGCTAAAAACGGATTATAGGCAATATCCGACGTACTTGCATGGAAAGGTGATTCACCTGTCGCTTGCTTTCATTGCGGCGGGACTTGGTACGATTGCCGTTCCTGCTATCATGGAAGAGGAATTTGCCGCCATTACGTTCCTCGCTCTTGCTGCATCCCAATTTCGCGATGTGCGTAATATGGAAAGAAACACGCTGACGGAACTGGATGGCTATGAGCTTGTACCGAGAGGCAGTACATACATAGAGGGAATTGCAATCGCTTTTGAAGGAAGAAATTATTTGGTGATCATCACATCGTTTTTGGCTACATTAGCTTATCTTGTAGGAAACTTCTGGGTGGGGCTTGTAGTGGGTATTTCTGCGATGCTCATTTCCCACCGGCTGATGACAGGGGGACAGATCAAGGACATCGTAGAAATTGAATACGTTAAACCGCATTTCAAGGATGCTGGGCTCTACGTGGACAACATCTATATCATGAATATTGGTTTACCGGATAGGCAAAAGGAAGTCCTTCAGTATGGAATGGGTTTTATTCTGACACCGAAAAATTTTAATGCAAGAAGCACCATTGCCAATCTTGGACAAAGGCAGGCGATTCTTCATGATATGTCGACCGCTCTCGGAGTCTACCGTGATTCCGGAACTCCGGCTTTGGTCCCCCTCGCCAAAAGGGATCTCAATGACGGACGCGTAGGGGTTTTTGTGCTGCCACAGGAACAGGACCTCGAAATTGCACTTTCGATATTGGGGCAGGTTCCTACCTTGGAGAACGCAATAAGGATGCCGGCGGAAAAAATCAAAGAGAAGGTAAAATAACATGGAAATGGAAAAATATATTTTAGCGGTCATTACTACAAACTCTGCCAAAATAGCAGGTGGCGCTCCTGTATTCACATGTGATACGAAAGAAGAAATGGAGTTTGTCGCAGCAAACCTTGAAGCAATCCTGGATGGAATCGCCCATGGATTGGGTGAGGAGCTATATATCATTGTGAAGCATTAGACTCCCGGGATGATGAGTGTGGAAAAAGTCAGACTTCCTTATTGGAATCAATAATGTTAAACTATTCTAGTTAGACCCTTCCGGCTTCAGGAGGGTTTCTTTTATTAATGTTTAACCTTTTTGTCTTATCTTTTTCAGAATAGGTAAAGACTAAAGGATATGGGAAAAGCGAAAAAGTAGAGTTTCTTCATCAACTTGATAGAGAATTTTTACATAAATATTTAGAAAATTGGGAGGGTGGTCAAGATGCCAAAACCAACCGTTGCGATTGTCGGAAGACCGAATGTCGGGAAGTCGACCATATTTAATCGTATTGTAGGAGAAAGAATCTCCATTGTAGAAGATATTCCTGGTGTAACTAGAGACCGAATCTATAGCTCAGGAGAATGGTTAAACCAATACTTTAATCTAATTGATACTGGTGGAATAGAAATCAGTGACGCGCCATTTATGACGCAGATTCGTGAGCAGGCAGAAATCGCCATTGATGAGGCTGATGTCATCATTTTCTTGACAAATGGCCGTGAAGGATTGACAACAGCGGATGAAGAGGTGGCGAAAATCCTCTACCGCTCCAAAAAGCCGGTCGTTGTAGCGGTAAATAAAGTGGATAATCCGGATATGAGAGATACATTATATGACTTTTACGCATTAGGCTTTGGAGAGCCGATCCCAATTTCAGGTTCCCATGGATTGGGACTTGGAGATCTGTTGGATCTGGTCATTGCCAATTTCCCTAACAAGCAGGAAGAGGAATATGATGATGATACCATCAAGTTCTCTCTTATCGGGCGTCCGAATGTCGGGAAATCTTCTCTTGTGAACGCCCTTTTAGGCGAAGAGCGAGTGATTGTCAGTAATATTGCCGGTACTACCCGTGATGCCATTGATACACCATACAAGTACGATGGCAAGGAATACGTGATCATTGATACTGCTGGTATGAGAAAAAAAGGGAAAGTGTACGAGACTACCGAAAAATATAGTGTATTACGTGCATTGCGTGCAATTGAACGCTCGGACGTAGTTCTAGTTGTAATAGACGGCGAAGAAGGAATCATCGAGCAGGATAAGAAAATCGCAGGCTATGCCCATGAAGCGGGACGTGCCATCGTAATTGTAGTGAACAAGTGGGACGCTGTGGAAAAAGACGACAAGACAATGAAGGAATTTGAACAGAAAATAAGAGACCATTTCTTATTCCTGGACTATGCTCCAATTGTTTTCCTTTCTGCAAAAACGAAGAAGCGTGTGCATACACTGATCCCGAAAATTGATCTGGCAAGTGAGAACCATGCAATGCGTGTTGTGACAACCGTCCTGAACGATGTCATCATGGATGCAGTTGCGATGAATCCTACACCGACTGATAAAGGGCAAAGATTGAAAATCTACTATGCGACTCAAGTGGCTATCAAACCGCCGACATTTGTCATCTTTGTAAATGATCCGGAATTGATGCATTTCTCTTACAAGCGTTTCTTGGAAAACCGTATTCGAGATGCGTTCGGATTTGAAGGAACCCCTATTAGACTTATTGCACGTCCACGTAAGTAATGGAGAGGGAGTGAGTTCGTGAAAAAGGTAGCAGTTCTTGGTGCCGGAAGCTGGGGCACCGCACTGGCGTTGGTGTTGGCAGACAATGATCACGAAGTACGTCTTTGGGGTCATAAAAAAGAGCAGATTGATGAGATAAATTCCACCCACACTAACAATAAGTATTTGAAAAACATTACTCTGTCAGAGGGGATTGTCGGTTACACCTCGATGGAGCAAGCTGTATCAGGTGTAGATGCCATTGTGCTGGCAGTTCCTACTAAAGCGATGAGAGAGGTATGTCAGCAGGTCAAGCAGTACCTGGGCTCTCCCCATCTGTTTGTGCATGTGAGTAAAGGAATTGAACCTGATACGCATCTTCGTGTCTCTGAGGTCATTGAGGAGGAGCTTCCTGAAAACGTGAGGGAAGCGGTTGTGGTACTATCCGGCCCTAGTCATGCAGAAGAGGTAAGTTTAAGGCAGCCTACTACTGTTACGGCTGCGTCCTCCAATTTGATTGCCGCGGAAAAGGTGCAGGACCTCTTCATCAACCAACATTTCCGAGTTTATACCAACACGGATGTGGTCGGGGTGGAGATAGGCGGATCTTTGAAGAATATTATCGCCCTGGCAGCAGGTATTACCGATGGTCTCGGGTATGGCGATAACGCGAAAGCAGCCCTTATTACACGGGGACTCGCGGAAATTGCGCGTCTGGGAAGCTGTTTGGGTGCAAATCCGTTAACTTTCCTCGGGTTGACCGGAATGGGAGATTTGATTGTAACGTGTACGAGTGTGCATAGCAGAAACTGGCGTGCAGGAAATATGCTTGGTAAAGGCATGAAGCTCGATGAAGTTCTCGAAAACATGGGAATGGTAGTCGAGGGTGTCCGGACGACGAAAGCGGCCTACCAGCTGTCCCAGAAGCTGCAGGTGAAAATGCCGCTCACCTCCGCTCTCTACCACGTGCTATTCGATGGTGTGGATCCGAAAGATGCAGTGGATGAATTGATGAGCCGCAACAAAACCACCGAGCTTGATGATCTGTCCCAATTGCTTGGAGATCGCTTCTCTTCTTAAGGAAGAGGAGCTTTTTTTGTAACATTTCAAGCGAAGAAAATTTTTTGAAAATGAACACCCAATTGGGCTCCTTGCATAGTGTATAAAGAAGAATTGATGGGAGGGTGCTTTCGTTAATCCATACTAATCCATAATTTTTACATGCTTTATTTGCGATAAATAGGCATTTGGCGATGCATGTTTGCATGGCGCCGCATATGATGTGAATGAGGATATCACTGGTTGAGCTGTGGGATTGGATTATTTAGTCTATTACATGTTGCTGAAGTAAAACAGCCCCTTTTACTTCAGCTTTTTTTGTGGGGACAGGTCCCGTGTCCCCAATAAGTTTTTGTCCGTTTTGTGACCCGTTTGCTTGGACAAGCAGGTCAAGGAAAGCAATTGGAGTTTTTTTCATGTTTATATTATGCTATAATATTTGACGGAAAAGGAGAGATGAGAATGTCACCTGCATTGATGAAAATGTGGATTTCGTTTGTTGCGATGGGCTTTATGGTCATATCCGTACTTACTGTATACTTCACTAGATTTAAAGTTAAAAATAATGTAATCCGGATTATTTTGAATACAATTGCTTTTCTGTTGATCATAGTTGCTGGACTTATCATCTTTTATGTTGTGTTCAGTGGACCAGTACCTGAAAGTGCCTAAATGCACAGGTTATAGAAAATTGTGATAAAGGTGGAAAAATTCATGCCGTTAAATAAGTTCCTCCTCCTAGCAGGAATGGCAGCGATGATGTTGCTGCTGACAGGTTGTTTGTATCCCCAGGACCGTTTGACGCAAAATCAGGTTCCCTATGAGGATCAGCTTGCAGCCGTTCAATCTGCGGTCAATCAATATCGCGAGGCAAGCGGTGGGCTACTTCCGATAAAGGACAGGGATATGGAAACGCCGATCTATCAGAAGTATCCGATAGATTTCAATAAACTATCACCAAAGTATATGCAGGAGCCACCCGGAACAGCGTATGAAAACGGTGGGGTTTACCTCTATGTCCTGGTTGACGTCGAGGAGAACCCGACTGTGAAGCTGATCGACCTTAGAATTTCTGAGAAGATCCGTGATCTGAATGTGCGTATTTCCATTTATAAAAGCTCAAATGGCGGTTACCCCCCTGTAAAGGAAGTCATCAGCGATTCTGCGTTCCGTGTGGATTGGGACAAGCTTGGGTTCTCTGAGGAGCCGCATGCCGAAAGTCCTTATTCCGGTAAAAATCTGCCGTTTATTTTAGATGAAAATGGAGAAATCAAAGTAGACTACTCCATGGATCTGTATGATTTCCTTCAAAAGCATGACCATCATTTCAAAGAAGGTGAGGATATCAGGGAGATATTGGTCGATAACTCCGTTTTTGTCCCTGCATTTTCCCTACCGTATACATTGGACGAAAATAAAGAGCCTGTGATTACAAAATCTGATAATAATTAGTCATGAACCCTTTTTTAGAGAATACATTCTAAAGAAGGGTTTTTTGTTATTCCAAGCACAGAACCCCTTCTTTGATCATAGCTGACAATCTTTAAATAAAAATACAGTTGAGAGGGATTTAATTTTCTAAAAGTAGTCATATTTAATTAGGACAACATCATACACATATAGTGTCATAGATTCTATTCTTACTAGAAAATGAATATCCCAAGATAAATGTCGGGAGGGAATCACTTGGAAAAAGTAGATATTTTCAAAGATATCGCTGAACGGACTGGCGGCGATATATATTTAGGGGTCGTAGGCGCTGTTCGTACAGGGAAATCAACGTTCATCAAACGGTTCATGGAGTTAGTGGTTCTGCCGAATATCGGTAATGAGTCGGATAAAGCTCGGGCACAGGATGAGCTTCCGCAAAGTGCAGCAGGAAAAACAATCATGACAACAGAGCCGAAGTTCGTACCTAACCAGGCGGTAAAGGTGAGGGTGGATGAAGGCCTTGATGTGAATATTCGCCTGGTTGATTGTGTCGGTTATACGGTACCTGGTGCAAAAGGGTATGAAGATGAAAATGGTCCAAGAATGATCAACACTCCATGGTATGAGGAGCCAATTCCTTTCCATGAAGCGGCCGAAATCGGCACGAGAAAGGTGATTCAGGAGCATTCCACAATCGGTGTCGTCATTGCAACGGATGGTAGCATCGGTGAAATTCCACGCAGAGATTATATCGAAGCGGAGGAGCGTGTGGTGGAAGAGCTGAAGGAAGTTGGTAAGCCATTCATCATGGTTATCAATACCGTACAGCCTTACCATCCAGAGACGGAAGCATTAAAAAGAGAACTTTGTGAGAAGTATGATATCCCTGTCATCGCCATGAGCGTGGAGAGTATGAGGGAGTCTGATGTCTTCAATGTACTAAGGGAAGCACTATTTGAGTTCCCGGTACTGGAAGTGAACGTCAATCTTCCAAGCTGGGTGATGGTGCTCAAAGAGAACCACTGGCTGCGTGAAAGCTACCAGGAGGCTGTTAAGGATACAGTCAAGGATATTAAACGCCTTCGTGACGTTGACCGGGTTGTCGGCCAATTCAGCGAGTATGAGTTCATTGATCGTGCCGGGCTTGCGGGAATCGAAATGGGGCAGGGGGTCGCCGAGATCGACCTCTATGCTCCAGATGACCTGTATGACCATATTTTAAAAGAGGTAGTGGGTGTCGAGATCAGAGGGAAGGATCACCTTCTGCAATTGATGCAGGATTTTGCCTATGCAAAGGCGGAGTATGATCAAGTTTCTGACGCTTTGAGGATGGTAAAGCAAACCGGCTATGGTATTGCCTCTCCTGCCTTGAGCGATATGAGCCTCGAGGAGCCGGAAATCATCCGTCAAGGTTCCCGATTTGGAGTAAGACTCAAGGCGGTAGCCCCTTCCATTCATATGATCAAGGTGGATGTGGAGTCTGAGTTTGCACCAATCATCGGTACGGAAAAACAAAGTGAGGAACTGGTGCGCTACCTCATGCAGGACTTTGAGGATGATCCGCTTTCCATCTGGAATTCAGACATCTTCGGCCGTTCCCTCAGTTCCATTGTTCGCGAAGGGATCCATGCGAAAATCTCCTTGATGCCTGAAAATGCGAGATATAAGCTGAAAGAAACGCTCGAGCGAATCATCAACGAAGGCTCCGGTGGTTTGATCGCGATTATCCTATAAAAAATATGTCGAACAGGTTTAACAGCTCCCAAAAGGTGGTACGTTACACAAATGGTGAGCTGTTTTTTATTTTTGTAACGGAAATCCCTTGCCTAGTGCATTTTCATATGTTAATCTACTAACAGAAAATCTTCTCTTAATTGGCGAATAATTCCTATAAAAATCGCTTTTTAAAGAGAAATTTGTTGAAATCTAGTGATTAATGGGGTAATATAAGCCTTGTTACAAGATTTACAGCATAATGATGTATAGAATGATTGAAAACTGTGAAGAAATGTTAGTACTAGGCTTTTACTAGACCTAATCAGCATCTTGGTCTATTATAGTGATTAAACTCCCTTTGGGAGGAGGTGAATGGCATGAACAAGACAGATTTGATCAATGCAGTTGCTGAAGCAAGTGAACTTTCCAAAAAGGACGCTACTAAAGCAGTTGATGCTGTTTTCGATACAATTTTAGATGCACTGAAAAACGGTGACAAAGTTCAATTAATCGGTTTTGGTAACTTTGAAGTACGTGAACGCGCTGCGCGTAAAGGTCGCAACCCACAAACTGGGGAAGAGATTGAAATCGCTGCTAGCAAAGTACCAGCTTTCAAACCTGGTAAAGCTTTAAAAGATGCTGTTAAATAATTAACAGCTACATATCAAATGATTGTCATCAGTAAGAGGCGCATGTGTTTGCGCCTCTTTCTTTTTGCTTTTATAAAAAAACTTATGCTAGAATCACATTACAGCTATTTGTATGATAAGTGGGAGGAAAAGAGAAATGACACAAGTAAATACAGCACAAATTGAACAAGCCGTTCGTTTAATATTAGAAGCGATTGGAGAAGATCCAAATCGTGAAGGTCTATTGGATACACCAAAACGTGTGGCAAAAATGTATACGGAAGTTTTCTCAGGTCTGAATGAGGATCCGAAAGAACATTTTAAAACAGTATTTGGCGAAGCTCATGAAGAACTTGTTCTAGTAAAAGATATCTCCTTCTTCTCGATGTGTGAGCATCACTTGGTGCCTTTCTTCGGAAAAGCGCATGTAGCCTATATTCCTAAAGGTGGAAAGGTAACGGGATTAAGCAAGCTTGCAAGAGCGGTGGAGGCAGTTGCAAAACGTCCACAGTTGCAGGAACGAATCACATCTACGATCGCGGACTCCATCGTCGAATCACTTGATCCGCATGGTGTCATGGTAGTCGTAGAGGCTGAGCATATGTGCATGACCATGCGTGGTGTGAAAAAGCCTGGCGCCCTTACGATTACTTCTGCAGTTCGCGGAGTACTTGAAAAAGATCCTGCTGCAAGAGCGGAAGTTCTGTCCTTCATTAAAGGGTAAAGAAGAATATCCTATATTATAAAGATAAGCTTTTTTCGTAAAGATGGTTGCTTTAAGCATAGGGAGCTGGACTAAAGATAAAATGTGAACAATAAACACCCTGTTGGTCTCCGTTCCAGGCGGCAGCGATCGTGGGCGGCCTCGGGAGCCTCCTCGGCGCTTTGCGCCTGTGGGGTCTCCCTTGACACGCTGCTTCCGCAGGACAAGGAAGGCTTCGGCAGCGATACATCGCACGCAGAAAATGCTTGCATTTTCAAGGAGTCTCACGCCTTGCACTCCAACCAACAGGGGTGACTCATAGTATAATATTTGCCTTCTAAAGTTTGGGAAATTGGACTTTGTCTCAACTTTTCATTTCAGCGGAGCAAATAATGTTGAAAAACTTAGTTGATTGTAGCGGAGGACACTTGACTCCTGCGGGAGAGTAGAGGGCATGGGAGACCCCACAGGCGAAGCCGAGGAGGCTCCCATCCGTCCCCGGCGAATCTTGTGTCCGCAGCGGAAATCAACGGGCTACATTTGATGGGTACATTTTATCAAATTAGCAACAATGAATGCGAAAACAGCCAAGATAATGAGGAGGGTTCGAATGAGCCAGACACATCCAAATGATTTTATCGTCATTAAAGCAAAGGAAGACGGTGTAAGTGTAATTGGACTGACACGTGGAACGGACACGCGTTTTCACCATTCTGAAAAACTCGACAAAGGTGAAGTGATGATCGCCCAATTCACCGAGCATACCTCTGCAATCAAAATAAGAGGAAAAGCACTTATCCAGTCCGCTCATGGGGAAATGGACACGGAATAATAAGAAAAACAGAGGGCGCCGAGCCCCCTTGATAGAAGCCAAGAGCAGAAGAGATTCATCTTTCTGCTTTTCTTCTATTTTGCATCCCAATCCAACTTTACGTTTCGACTGCACAAAACAGGTTAAACTAAAAGAAAGATAGTTCATTATCGACATTATGCCTCACTAATGTGCTATAATTAGCTTTGTCTATTCAAAGAAAGTGTAAGTTGAAAGAAAGCGTAATCCGGCTTGCTGCGGAGTACCGTTAACAAGCTGCTATTCAACTACATAAGTTAATTTTTTCTTATCCGTAAGAAAAGGGAACAAGGGTGGTCTTTAGTGAGTAATATTCAATTACATATATCAGAAATTAAAGAGCAGTTACATAAATTGATTACACATCCATACTTATCGAAACATATAGAATATCCCGTTATTGATGAGGATAAGCTTCTTCTCCTCTATTCGGCTTTGGAATCCATCTCATTACCAGTTGAGAAAAAAGAAAAATACATCCTTTCCACCATGCTGGTGCAAATCGCCCTTGATACCCACGATTTGGTAACGAATGCAAAAATGGATCACTTGAAAATGGATACCGCAAAAAACAGGCAGCTCACCGTACTCGCAGGGGACTATTACAGTGGCCTTCATTATCAATTGCTTGCTAAAGTGGACGATATCACCATGATTAAACTCCTTGCGAGCTCAATCAAACAAATCAATGAACATAAAATCGCGTATTACCAAAAAGAGTTTGATGGAATGGAAATGTTGATGGATAGTCTTGCAAAAATTGAGTCATCCCTCATTCAATCCGTTTCCCAATATTTTTCCGATGCCATGTTCAAGGAACTGAGTGTCAATTTTCTTTTATTAAAGCGCTTAATCGCGGAGCGCAAAAAGTACTGCATGGAAAAGTCCTCTCATTTTTTTGATATGATGAAAAGAATAGCTTTTTCCAAGAGTCAACTTGAAAAGTCAGATACATCGAAAGAACAGGAAACCTATATTCTTTATCTGATAGACCGTTATATTGAACATGTAAAGAAAACGATCGATCAACTGGCAGGATCCATCCCGAACATGAATCTCCTTTTACAAAACCGGATCCAGGAGTTGTTTTATGAGGTACCGTTTTCAACAAAAAAGTTTGTGGAAGAAGGGTAAATAATGCAGCATCCATCAAAAGAGGAAAGAGTGCATGGAGTTTTTGAAAAAATCTATAAAAACTATGACAAGATGAATTCCGTCATCAGCTTCCAGCGTCATGTTGCATGGCGAAAAGATACCATGAAAAGAATGGACGTCCAAAAAGGGGCAACTGCCCTGGATGTTTGCTGTGGTACGGGGGACTGGACCATTTCCATGGCAGAAGCCGTAGGAAGCACAGGAAAGGTAGTCGGACTGGATTTCAGTGAAAACATGCTTTCAATCGGAAAGGAGAAGGTGAAGAACCTTTCCCTGCAAAACATTGAACTCATCCACGGAAATGCGATGGCACTCCCTTTCGAAGATAACAGCTTTGATTATGTGACAATCGGGTTTGGGCTTCGAAATGTTCCGGATTATTTTCAAGTGCTGAAGGAAATGTATCGTGTGGTGAAGCCTGGAGGAAAAGTGGTCTGTTTGGAGACCTCCCAACCGACTCTTATCGGCTTTAGGCAAATGTACTTCCTATACTTCCAATATGTCATGCCGATGCTTGGTAAGATCTTTGCAAAAAGCTATAATGAATACGCTTGGCTTCATGAATCTGCAAAGGATTTTCCCGGGATGAAGGAATTAAAAGCAATGTATGAAAAAGTAGGTTTCCAGCCTGTACAAGTGAAGGCTTATACTGGTGGAGTTGCTGCCATGCATTTAGGAGTTAAACCTAGAAAATAGTTTGTAAAGGTGACCTACATGAAATTAAAGATGATGTATTCCTTTTTAAATAGCGATTTGCAAATAATAGAGAATGAATTGGAAGAAACAATCCAGACGGAACGTGCCCTGCTTCAGGAAGCATCCCTTCATCTGTTGCAGGCAGGCGGAAAACGGATCAGACCTGTTTTTGTTCTGTTAGCCGGTAAGTTTGGTCAATATGACATTCATAAAATCAAATACGTCGCGGTAGCACTCGAACTCATACATATGGCCTCGCTTGTTCACGACGATGTGATTGACGATGCAGAACTGAGGCGCGGTAAGCCAACCATCAAGGCCAAATGGGATAACAGGATAGCCATGTATACAGGAGACTATATATTTGCAAGATCCCTGGAATTGATGACGATGGTGGAAAATATTGAAGCGCATCAAATTCTCTCCAATACCATTGTAGAACTGAGTAAAGGCGAAATAGAACAGATTCGGGACAAATATAACTATGACCAGAATCTGCGAGTATATCTGCGAAGAATCAAACGGAAAACGGCACTTCTTATCGCTGCAAGCTGTCAGCTTGGTGCCGTGTCGGCTAGCGCACCTTCCGAGATACATAAAAGCCTGTTCTGGTTCGGCTATTATGTTGGAATGTCTTTTCAAATTACAGACGATATACTGGACTTCACCGGTACTGAAGAGCAATTGGGGAAACCTGCAGGAGGGGACCTCTGGCAGGGGAATATCACGTTGCCAGTCCTGTATGCCATGGAAGATTTCAACTTGAACCAGAAAATCAGGGCAATCCATGAAAACAGCACGAAAGAGGAAATACAAGGCATCATAGATTCCATAAAAAAATCGGATGCCATCGAGAGATCGTTTCAGCTAAGTGATCGCTATTTGAATAAAGCTTTCAAAGAGCTGGAAAAACTTCCGAACGGAATTGCCAAACGGACCTTCAATAATGTTGCCAAATTTATCGGAAAACGAAAATATTAAGACAATTCCCCATTTTTTGAGTTGCGTAACATGCTGAACCATGTTATATTTTTGTAGGTTAGGGCTTTTCCTAACCTTACATATTCTTTGATGGGGTGGAGAAATTATTATGGAAAAAACATTCTTAATGGTAAAACCTGATGGTGTACAACGTAACCTTATTGGGGAAATCGTTTCTCGTTTCGAAAAAAAGGGATACCAACTAGTTGGAGCAAAATTAATGCAAATCCCTACTGAATTGGCAGAAGAGCATTATGGTGAACATAAAGAGCGTCCTTTCTTTGGTGAATTGGTAGACTTCATCACTTCTGGTCCTGTATTTGCGATGGTATGGCAAGGGGAGAACGTGATTGCTACAGCTCGTCAAATGATGGGTGCAACAAACCCTAAGGACTCAGCTCCTGGAACAATCCGCGGTGAGTATGCTGCAACAGTAGGAAAGAACATCATTCACGGTTCTGATTCTCCTGAAAGCGCAGAACGCGAAATCGGTCTTTTCTTCAAAGGTGAAGGTTTAGTAGAATACAATAAAGACGCAAACAACTGGGTTTATTGATATTTTTGTAAACGCTTAACCAAAAGATAAAACATTTCCAAAAAGCCTCAAAATCGTGTCGAACCACATGATTTTGAGGCTTTTTGTTTTTTGTAGAAGCAGGTGAAAATTTATCCACCTTCAGCCGATAGTTCTAATATATACTTTAATTAGATAATCAGAGATAGAAAGTAGATGACAAGGTTGATAAAGGATGACTATGAAACGTTTATAGGGAATATAAATAAGAAAACAGGAATTGATCTTTCATTATATAAAGAAGCCCAAATGAAAAGAAGGTTGACTTCCCTGTACGAAAAGAAAGGTTATACAAGTTTTCTGGAGTATTTCAGGCAGCTGGATAACAACCAGGACGAGCTTTACGAATTTCTTGATAGAATGACCATCAATGTTTCCGAGTTTTACCGGAACTATAAGCGCTGGGAGATACTGGAGAAGACCATTCTGACTCCCATGCTTGAGCGGGAGAAGCAGTTGAAGGTATGGAGTGCCGCATGCTCGACAGGGGAGGAACCGTATACCTTGGCCATGCTGCTCTCAAAATTCCGCCCATTGTCATTGATAAAAATAACTGCCACTGATATCGATGATAATGCCATTGCAAGGGCAAAGCTTGCAACCTATCAGGAAAGGTCCTTGCAGGAGGTCCCTGAAGAGATGAAAAAACGATTTTTCTTAAAAGATGGCAGCTTCTATAAAGTGAAGGACGAAATCAAGCAAACGGTCACGTTCAAGAAGCAAAACCTGCTTGCAGATCCTTTTGATGCAAATCACGATTTAATCGTCTGCCGGAATGTCCTGATCTATTTTACTGAGGAGGCGAAAGCCCATCTGTATCATAAATTCAGCAACGCACTGAAAAAAGGCGGCATTCTATTCGTCGGCAGCACCGAACAGATATTTCAGCCTGCCCAATATGGATTCGAAGTGGTGGATACGTTTTTTTATAAGAAGATTTGAGGAATCCGTCCGTGTGGGTGGGTTCTTTGTTTGTATGTGGGTTGAATGGTAAAGGTTTTCAAGCTTTGGTTGAAAGACCATGAAAAGGTCAATAGGAGCACTCTAAAGACCAATACCAAGTGCAGGAAGACATGAAAAGATTAATAGCAGCTTTATGAAGGACAAAGCGCAGGGAGAAACCCAAAGAAAAGGTCATCATAAGAATCTGCCGCCCAGTTTATTCATCCTTACTTTTTTTTTATACCACTCTAGGCTAAACTTATGGTATAGTATTACATAAATTATTAACACTTAGATGCTTAAAAGCTTTAAAGGGATAAAGGAGATGCTGAAACGATGAGATATTTGACTGCGGGAGAATCACACGGACCACAGCTCACAACCATTCTAGAAGGAATTCCAGCAGGACTTCCATTGACTGCCGAGGACATCAATGATGACCTCGCGAGAAGACAGAAGGGGCATGGACGTGGCAGAAGAATGCAAATTGAAAAGGATACCGTCGAGATATTGAGCGGGGTGCGTCATGGATATACTTTAGGGTCTCCGATTACACTTGTTGTGGAAAACAATGATTGGAAGCACTGGACAAAGATAATGGGGATCGAACCGATCTCAGAGGAAGACCAGGAGGAAGTGAAGCGTAAAATCACCCGTCCTAGACCGGGTCACGCAGACTTGAACGGTGCAATTAAATATGGGCACCGTGATATGAGAAATGTGCTTGAGCGTTCTTCTGCAAGGGAAACTACTGTGCGTGTGGCTGCAGGTGCGGTAGCGAGAAAATTCCTTTCTGAGCTTGGAATTACGGTTGCCGGGCATGTAACGGAAATCGGTGGTGTGAAGGCAAATCCCCAATCCATTGACAGTCTCCAGGAATTAAAAAGTATAACAGAAGCATCTCCGGTTCGCTGTTTCGATAAAAAAGTTGAGCAGGAGATGATGGACGCCATTGATACTGCCAAGCAGAATGGGGATTCAATTGGTGGAGTAGTGGAAGTCATCGTGGAAGGAATGCCATCTGGTGTGGGAAGCTACGTGCATTATGACCGGAAGCTGGATGCAAAACTAGCAGCAGCCGTCATGAGTATCAATGCTTTCAAAGGTGTGGAGTTTGGCGTCGGTTTTGAAGCGGCACGCTTGCCTGGCAGCAAGGTCCATGATGAAATCGCCTGGAGTGAAGAGCAAGGCTACTACAGACTGTCCAATAATCTTGGCGGCTTTGAAGGCGGCATGACAACTGGTATGCCGATTGTTGTACGTGGAGTGATGAAGCCGATTCCGACTTTATATAAACCGCTTCAAAGTGTCGATATCGAATCGAAAGAGCCGTTCCAAGCTAGTATCGAGCGCTCTGACAGCTGTGCAGTACCGGCAGCGAGTGTTGTAGCGGAGGCTGTTGTAGCCTGGGAGGTTGCGTCCGCATTGGTCGAGCAGTTTGGGCAGGATCGTTTGGACCTGATCAAGGAAAACGTTCAAAGGATGCGAGAGCATGCAGCAGAATTCTAAGCTGAGTAAAGTGAAGGTGAAAACCGAATCGAAGGAGTATTGGGTGCATATCGGGCCAGGGGCATCCGAACTGCTTCCTGATGTACTGGGAGCCTTCAATAGGGAACCAAAAACCATCCTCATCATCACCGATGACCTTGTAGCAAAACTGTATCTTGATAAAATTAAAGCATTCATAGATCAGTCATACACCGTCCACCATTTTATTCTGGAAAATGGGGAAAGCGCGAAGTCTTTTCAAAACTATTACGATATCCAATCCTTCGCGCTCGAAAAAGGCCTGGATCGGAATTCGGTTGTGATTGCATTAGGTGGTGGAGTGGTCGGGGATATCGCAGGGTTTGTAGCCTCTACCTATATGAGGGGGATCAAGTTCATCCAGATCCCGACCACCCTTTTGGCACATGATAGTGCAGTTGGCGGAAAAGTGGCCATCAATCATCCGCTAGGGAAGAATATGATCGGTTCGTTCTATCAGCCTGAAGCAGTTTTATACGATACAAGCTTCTTGAGTACCTTGCCCATGAACGAATTGCGCTCAGGCTTTGCGGAAGTTGTAAAGCATGCGCTTATTTGGGATAAGGAATTTTATGAGTGGATCAAGGAAAACATCACATCCCTTGAAGCGCTTGATGACCAACGCTTGAGGTTCTGTATTGAAAAAGGAATTCAGACGAAGGCGGAAGTGGTTTCTTCGGACGAAACCGAGCAAGGGTTGAGGGCAATCCTGAACTACGGGCATACACTTGGGCATGCATTGGAGGCCGCCTATGGTTATGGGGAAATCACGCATGGAGACGGTGTGGCTCTCGGCATGCTTTTTGCAACTGAACTGAGTGAGGTACTTGTACCTTCACTGGACCTGTCAAAAGAATTGCGCACGCTTTGGAAAAAGTACGGTTTTCCAAATGAGATCAAAGCCAACATCCATCCAGGAGACCTTTTAAATTGGATGAAAAAAGATAAAAAGTCAAAAGCCGGTCATATACATATGGTATTGATGCAAGAAGTGGGAAAAGTCCAACTTGATTCAGTACCTGATGATGTAATCATGAAAAAATTAGAATCGTTCTATAAATAAAGGGGGAATACAGTGATTAGAGGAGTAAGGGGAGCAACCACCATCAATCAGAACACCGAACAGGAAATTATCCAAAAGACAGAAGAGCTTTTGTTAAAAATGATTCACACCAACAACATCGTGGCTGAAAATGTGGCACAAGTATTGATTTCTGTCACGAATGATATCACCGCTTGTTTCCCTGCAAAAGCGATGCGTAACCTGAAAGGGTGGGATTATGTTCCGGTCATGTGTACGAAAGAGATCGCCGTACCGGACTCTTTGCCATCCTGTATCAGGGTGATGATGACAGTGAATACAGAGGTTGCACAAAAAGATGTGAAACACATTTATCTCCATGCGGCACAAAGCCTCAGACCGGATTTATCCAAAACATGATGGTTGACAATCAGGAAAGTTCTATCATATAGTTACTACCAAGGAAACAAATTATTAGAGTTTTCTGAGCCTAGATTAGTGAGTTAGAGACGAGAGCAAGAACGAGAGTAAGTGAGTGGCATGAAAGCCTTATAGTAGGGCTATAATGGCCAATAGCAGCCAAGGTGTAGAAGCCGGCACAATTAGTAATAGACGAGTTGAGATGAGAATAGCTGAGAATGAGTTGAGTTTAGCTGAGGTTAGAATGTATTGTATTAAATCTACCCAAAGACTATCCTCGTCTTTGGGTTTTTAATTTTTCCTCATTCCGAATTCACCTCTTATATAGCTCATTCTCCATTTCGAAGATGGAGGAGAAAGTTATGCACACAAATGAGTTTGCCGAGTTTTTAGATGCGGCTAGACTTCACAAAACCATTCCAATTATTGAAACATTTTTTGGAGACACGATCACACCTGTCTCTGTTTTCCAGTCACTGAGAGAAGAGGCTGTCTATCTTCTGGAGAGCAAGGAGCCTAATTCCGACTGGTCCCGATTTTCCTTTATTGGACTAAATCCGTTTATGAAGATTAGAGGGAACGATTCTGCCATTACTTTGGAGGATCAACATAGCATACTCTATTCAGCTGATAGCCTGAAAGAAGTGGTAGAGTTTGCAAATGAAAGATTGCAAGTGAAAAAGGTAGAGAAAAGCCTAGGGTTCACAGGCGGCGCTGTCGGTTATTTAAGCTATGATTTCATATCGACACTGGATAAGGTCCCGATGCACCATGCCTATAAAGGGGAGGATACGGTCCATCTCCTATACTGTGAAACAATCATTGTCATCGACCATAAGCAGAATGAAATTCATTTTATCCACTATGTAAGACTAGAAGGAAACGAGACGGAAAAAGAGTTAATTTTCAAATATGAACAAGCCAAGCAAAGCCTCCATGGTTGTGCCACACGTATTAGAATTCGGGAGAACAAGGATAATCTTCTTGAATCCAAGCTCGAAAACGATTCATTGGACGTGCGCTCCAATTATACAAAAAAAGATTTTCTGAAGCATGTAGACCGGATAAAAGATTACATTTCTGCCGGTGATGTCTTTCAATGTGTATTATCCCAGCGCTTCGAAATGGAAGCGGACCTGGATGGTTTTGACGTTTACAGGGTGCTGAGAAAGCAAAATCCATCGCCATATCTGTTCTATTTAAAATATGAGGACATGGAGCTAATCGGGAGTTCACCTGAACGGCTTATTCAAATCCAGGATAACCAATTGGAAATCCATCCGATTGCCGGGACGAGAAAACGAGGGGTTGACCCCCACCACGATAGGCAGCTTGCAGAAGATCTCATGCAGGATGAGAAGGAGCAGGCGGAGCATTTCATGTTGGTCGATCTTGCGAGAAATGATATCGGACGTGTGGCGAAATACGGATCTGTTCATACCCCAAAGGTAAAGGAGCTTGTCTATTTCTCAAGGGTGATGCATCTGATCAGTGTTGTCAGAGGGGAGCTTTCCCCGGCATATACACCGGTAGAGGCGCTGCTTGCTTCATTCCCTGCAGGTACGGTGTCGGGAGCCCCTAAGGTAAGGGCGATGCAGATCTTGCAGGAGCTGGAATCCACTCAGAGAAACACCTATGCGGGAGCCATCTGCTATATCGGATTTGATGGGAATGTGGATTCATGCATCACTATCAGGACCATTCAAAAGAAAAATAATACATTCTATATCCAGGCAGGCGCTGGTATAGTGGCTGATTCCGTTCCGGAGATGGAATGGGAAGAAACGAGAAACAAAGCGTCCGCGCTTATTGAAACCGTTCAACTAGCCAACAAACTGTTCAAAAAAGAGACAGGGGGGTCCCTACATGTTTAAAAATTATCTTTCCTTAATAATCAATGGACAGAACCTTTCCATCAAGGAAGCGGAAAAAGCGATGGATTTGATGATGAAGGGGGAGGCGACTTCCAGTCAGATAGCAAGCTTCATCTCCATTCTCACGTTTAGAGGGGAAACCGTCGAGGAGATGATTGGATTTACCAAAGCGATGAGGGAGCATATGAAGGAGATTCCGTATGGGCATCCCCATCTCATTGATACATGCGGTACTGGAGGCGACGGCGCATCCACCTTTAATATCAGCACAGCATCTGCGATTGTTGCAGCAAGCGGCGGGGCGAAAGTTGCAAAGCATGGTAACAGGGCGGTCTCTTCTCTGAGCGGCAGTGCCGACGTCCTGGAGCAGTTGCATCTGCCAGTCCAGCAGTCTCTACAGGAGGCAGAAGAAACCCTGAAAGTGAAAGGGATGAGTTTTCTTTTTGCTCCTATCTACCATGAAGCGATGAAGCACGCCGTTGCACCTCGAAAGGAAATTGGCTTTCGCACCATTTTTAATCTGCTTGGTCCTTTGGCCAATCCAGTTCGTTGCAAGCAGCAGGTGATCGGGGTATTTTCCAGTGAATATGCAGAAAAGATGGCAAAGGTGTTGCATCATCTAGGGTCAAAACATGTTCTGATTGTCGCTGGAAGTGATGGGTTGGATGAAATCACCATTACAGGTCAAACAAAAGTGGTGGAAGTGAAGGATGGGAAGATTTCTTCCTATACGATCTTCCCGGAGGATTTTGGCATGAAAAGAGGGCTTTTAAAAGATATTCAAGTAACGAACAGTATGCAAAGTGCACAGCTGATCAAGCAGATTTTCCAGAACAAGGCTTCTGATAGTGCGAAGAATATAGTTGCATTGAATGCAGGTGCAGCCCTTTATGTATCAGGTATCTGCAGTTCTTTGGAGAACGGTGTCAGTCAAGCCATACATCTCATCGAGTCAAAAACTGCGTATCAGATGCTTTTGGACCTGCAAAAGGAAGGAGTAAGCGAACATGTTAACTAAGATTGTAGAGACGAAGAGAAAAGAGGTAAGTGCGCTGACTCTGCCTTCCCAGACATTGGTAACAAAGCACTCCTTTTATGAAGCACTAAAAAACCCCAATCGCTCGGTCGGCTTGATTGCGGAAATGAAAAAAGCCTCACCGTCCAAAGGGATATTGAAGGAAAGCTTTGCTCCGATCGATATAGGTGCACATTATGAAAAGGTGGGGGTGGATGCGATTTCGGTCCTTACCGACCAGCAATATTTCAAAGGGTCGAAGCATGACCTGATGATGGTGAAGGAGACAACAAATCTGCCTGTTCTGCGAAAGGATTTCATCATTGATTCGCTGCAGGTGCAGGAGAGTGCCCGTATCGGCGCGGATGCCATTCTTTTGATTGCAGAGATTCTGACGGATGAAAAGTTATACCAACTCTATCAAGAAGCCGTTGAATCAGGACTGGATATTCTAGTGGAAGTTCATAGCTTGGAAAGATTATCGCAGCTTCTCCAAACCTTCACACCTGCAATCATAGGAGTGAACAATCGAAACCTGAAAACCTTCGATACGGATATAGAGTCGACTAGAAAGCTAGCAAACTATATTCCTAGGTCCTCTCTATTGGTCAGTGAAAGCGGCATCCTGACGCACGAGGATCTCACAAAGGTACAGAAATACGGAGCAAATGCTGTTCTTGTAGGTGAGGCATTTATGAAGGACATTTCTCCAAGCATTGGTGTCAAACGCTTATTTGGTGAACTGGAGCATGCCTGAAGTATCTATCAAGTATTGCGGCAATAAAACGCTACAGGACTATCAGACTACTAGCAGATCAGGAGCGGATTATCTTGGCTTTGTTTTTGCTAAAAGCAAACGGCAGGTTCAAGTCGAAGAGGTATCATCTTGGATTGCACAAGAGAAATCACCATCAAAAAAATTAGTTGGCGTTTTTGTGAATCAATCTATCGATGAAATTCTATATGCGGTGGATACGCTGAAACTTGATGTTGTTCAATTACACGGTGATGAAAGCCAAGAATACATTCAATCTCTTAGTTCTAAAATTGATGCTGTGATTTGGAAGGCCATACACCACGAAAATGATGAGAGCCTTAAAAACCTCGAAGTCTATCAGGAGCTTGTCGAAGGCTTTGTCATTGATAAAAAAGTGGGGAATGCTTACGGAGGAACAGGGGAAAGCTTCGACTGGAGCATCATACCGCGATATATAGGTAAGGCGAGATCGATGAAGAAACGGTGTATTATTGCAGGTGGAATAAAGGAAAAGAATCTTGCTGAACTATTAAGTTATTATCCAGATGGGATAGACATATCAAGCGGGATAGAGACCGATTTTATTAAAGACGGTGAAAAAATACAAGCCGTAGAGAGAAGGGTGAACGAGTATGGCACAATCAGAAACTAGAACAAGTACCCCGGACAGTTTTGGAAGATTTGGAGAATTCGGAGGCAAATATGTCCCAGAGACTCTGATGGTTCCCCTTGAGGAGTTGGAGGACGGTCTGCAGGAGGCGCTTCAGGATGAAAAGTTCCTGCAAGAGTACCATTATTATTTAAAGGAATACTCCGGCAGGCCTACCACGCTGACTCTGGCAGGTAACCTATCGGAAAAGCTAGGCGGAGCAAAAATCTATTTGAAAAGAGAAGATCTGAATCATACTGGCGCCCATAAGATCAATAATGCCATCGGGCAGGCCCTCCTTGCAAAAAGATTAGGAAAGAAGAAGATCATCGCAGAGACCGGTGCCGGCCAGCATGGGGTGGCCGCAGCCACTGTGGCGGCAAAATTCGGTATGGAATGCAAGGTTTTCATGGGAGAGGAAGACATCGAACGCCAATCGCTTAATGTGTTCCGGATGAAACTGCTGGGTGCAGAGGTGATACCGGCTACAAGCGGCAACAAAACCCTGAAAGATGCGACCAATGAAGCAATACGGTACTGGGTGCAGCATTGTGAGGACCATTTTTACATGATCGGATCTGTTGTCGGCCCACATCCTTATCCATACATGGTGAGGGAATTCCAGAAAGTGATTGGTGAGGAGGCAAGAAGCCAGTTTCTTGAAAGGGAAGGCCGCTTGCCGGATAAAGTAATCGCATGTGTCGGGGGCGGTTCCAATGCGATTGGCATGTTTGCACCATTCATCGAGGATGATGTCAAGCTCATCGGAGTGGAGGCAGCGGGTATGGGAATCAACACACCGCTGCATGCCGCTACACTTTCCAAAGGCACGAAAGGAGTTATCCATGGATCGCTCACCTATCTTCTTCAGGATGAAGACGGCCAAATCACAGAACCATATTCCATTTCGGCAGGTTTGGATTATCCGGGTATCGGCCCCGAGCATGCCTACCTGAAGGAGACAAAGCAGGTTGATTATAAAAGTGTGACGGATGAGGAGGCGCTGCATGCCCTTGATCTTTTGGCGAAGGAAGAAGGAATCATTCCTGCAATTGAATCAGCACATGCGCTTTCCATCGCTTTTGCAGAAGCAGAAAAGATGTCATCAGAACAAACCATCCTCGTATGCCTATCCGGCAGAGGGGATAAGGATGTAGGAACACTGATGAAGCGAATGGAGGGCGAAGATCATGACAACAATGTATAAGGAGCGGCTGCCGAAGCATGAGAAATTATTTATACCGTTCATCATGGCAGGGGACCCAACCCCCGAGTTGACGGTAAAGCTTGCATTGCTGCTTGAAGAAGCAGGTGCCTCTGTTCTGGAGCTTGGTGTTCCATATTCTGATCCTTTGGCGGACGGGCCGGTCATACAGCGTGCTTCCAAGCGTGCGCTTGAGCATAAAATGACCATCAAGAAGGCGATGGGATTGGCTGGGGAAATGAGAAATAGAGGACTGAAAATACCGATTATTCTCTTTACGTACTATAATCCTGTGTTACAATTAGGGGAAGAATCCTTTTTCGCTTTAGCGAAGGAAAATCAGATAGACGGTCTCCTCATTCCAGATCTTCCTTTTGAAGAAAGCGAAGCAATCAGACAATCGTGCAAGAACAACGGGCTTACTTTTATCAGCTTGGTGGCACCGACCTCCAAGAAGAGGGTAGAAGCTATATCAAAGGCTGCAGAAGGCTTTCTCTACTGTATTTCCTCCCTTGGAGTGACAGGTGTCAGGAATGATTTTTCCGAGCAGCTTTATTCCTTTTTGGAAGAAGTGCAGGAGTTGAGTTCCGTTCCTGCTGCCGTTGGATTCGGAATTTCGAGCAGCAAGCAGATCGAAACCTTAAAGGATTATTGCGATGGCTTTGTTGTCGGAAGCGCCTTGATTCAGATGATAGAAAACTTTGATGCAGCTTTTAAAGTTGATGAAGAAAAAACCCTGGATCAACTTAAACAGCAAATAGAAGAATTAATTTCTCCGCTTTTAGCAGAAAGGTGATTGTAAGTGATGGAAATAAAAAAACAACTATTATCTTTGACCCCTTATCAGCCAGGCAAGCCGATGGATGAAGTGAAAAGGGAATTTGCCTTGGACAAAATAGTGAAACTTGCATCAAATGAGAACCCTTTCGGCTGCTCGATCCATGTAAAGACAGCAATTATGGAGCAGTTAGGCAAAGCAGCAACCTATCCGGACGGGTATGCGCGTCAATTGAGAGAATCGCTTGCAGCACATTTATCGGTCGCAGAGGAAGAGTTGATCTTCGGCAATGGGTCGGATGAAGTCATCCAGATCATAAGCCGTGCCCTCTTGCACAGTGGAAAGAACACCGTGATGGCAACCCCGACCTTCCCTCAATATAAGCATAATGCCGTCATTGAGGGTGCCGAAGTCAGGGAAGTAGTCATCAAGGATGGCCATCACCAATTGGATGACATGCTGAAGCAGATTGATGAAAATACGGCCATTGTATGGCTTTGCAGTCCGAACAATCCTACAGGAACTTATATTAATGAAGAAAGATTGCTTTCTTTCATTCAAAAAGTGCCAAGTACCTGCCTGATTGTGATTGATGAAGCCTATAAGGAATACGTGACAGCACAGGATTACCCAGAAACATTGAAACTCCTGAAAGAGTATCCAAACCTGCTGGTAACCCGTACATTTTCCAAAGCATATGGACTTGCCAGTTTCAGGATTGGGTATGGCGTGGCAAATAAAGAGCTCATCAGACTGCTCGAGCCTGCAAGGGAGCCTTTTAACACGAACTCCATGGCACAGGTTGCTGCCACTGCCGGTATACAGGATCAAATATTTATCAAGAATTGTGTAGAAAAAAACAAACAGGGCTTGGAACAGTTCTATTCATTCTGCAGGGAGTTGCAGCTAGCTTACTATCCGTCAGAAGGAAACTTCATTCTCATCGATTTTGAAGCGGATTCGGATGTACTTTTCCATTACCTGCTCACAAAAGGCTATATTGTTCGATCCGGTAATGCATTGGGCTATCCAGGCTGCCTGCGAATCACCATCGGAACAGAAGAGCAGAACAGGGAAATCATTTCTCATTTAAAAGAATACAAATTGAAACAAGCCATCTAATAGAGAGGAACCTTCCTCTCTATTCTCATATATTAAGGCATCAGGCGGTGAAGAAAATGGAAGGTAATGTGTTAATAATAGGGCTGGGGCTGATTGGCGGTTCCATTGCACTTGCATTAAAAAAGGAACATCCACAGGTAACAGTGATCGGATATGACTTGAATGAGCAGCAGGCAAAGCTGGCTAAATCATTGAAGGTAGTGGATGACTATTGTGAAATTTATGAAAAGGCGGCACTGGATGCCGATTTTATTTTGATTTCGGTACCGGTCATGCAGGCAAGCAAGGTACTGGAGAGATTAAGCTGCCTGGATTTCAGAAAGCGGGTATTGATTTCGGATGTAGGGAGTACTAAAGAGAAGATTGTGGAGCATGGAGCGGAGCTTTTTGCACAAAAAAATGTTACATTTATAGGTGGGCACCCTATGGCAGGCTCCCATAAAAGCGGAGTCATTGCGGCCAAGGCCCATCTTTTTGAAAATGCATTTTATGTACTTACTCCAACCGATCTTGAGAAAGATGCACAGCAGGTGGAAACCTTAAAGAGTTGGCTCAAGGGAACGAAAGCCAATTTTGTTACGATGAGCGCGGGTGAGCATGATCTTGTTGCGGGGGTTGTCAGTCATTTCCCTCACATCGTGGCGGCAGGGCTGGTCCACCAGGCGGAAGATTTGCAGCAAAAGAGTCCGTTTGTGTCGCGATTGGCTGCAGGTGGATTCCGAGATATCACCCGGATCGCTTCGAGCAATCCGATGATGTGGAAAGATATACTCATACATAATAAAGAAACCCTGCTTCAGCTCATCGCCAGTTGGCAAGAGCAGATGAACGCAGTAAGACGGGACTTGGAAGAGGGCAAGGAAGACAAGCTATTTGATTATTTCCAGAAAGCGAAGGAATTTCGGGATGGGCTACCTGTTAAAGCGAAAGGAGCCATTCCATCCTTCTATGATCTATATGTGGACGTTCCTGATTATCCTGGTGTCATTTCCGAGATAACCGGCTACCTTGCCACAGAACAGATCAGTATCACCAACATACGGATCATGGAAACAAGGGAAGAGATCTATGGCGTTCTGAGACTTAGCTTCCAGACAGAAGATGATAGACAGAGTGCAACCGAATGCCTTGGCAAATATACAAATTATGAAACCTATATAGTGTAATACAGTACAAGGAGTGTATGCTACATGAAGAAATTGACCAGAACTGCCTCCGGTCTTAACGGAAGCATTGATATTCCAGGAGATAAATCCATTTCGCACCGTTCTGTCATGTTCGGTTCATTGGCAAAAGGAAAAACGACTGTGGAGAATTTCCTTCCCGGAGAAGATTGCCTCAGTACCATCAGCTGTTTTCGCATGTTGGGAGTAGAAATCGAACAAAAAGAGTCTTCCGTTACGATCCATGGTAATGGCTTGGGTAGCCTAAAGGAGCCAACTGATGTTTTGGACGTCGGGAACTCAGGAACTACAGCAAGACTGATGATGGGAATCCTTTCGGGTCTACCGATACATACCGTGTTAATCGGGGATGCTTCCATTGCGAAGCGTCCAATGAAACGGGTTACTGGTCCGCTTCGTGATATGGGAGCAAGCATTCAAGGAAACCAGGATGGCAACTTTACTCCTATTTCCATTCAAGGCGGAAATCTGAAGGGTATGAACTATGTGTCGCCTGTAGCAAGCGCGCAGGTGAAATCGGCCATCCTGTTGGCAGGCCTTCAGGCAACGGGCAGAACGATGGTAGAGGAACCATTCAAATCTAGGGACCACACCGAAAGGATGCTGAAGGCGTTTGGTGTCGAACTTGAAGTGGATGGCTGCAGGGTGGCCCTCGAAGGAAAGCAGGAGCTGAAATCAGATCTGCATATTGTGGTTCCTGGTGATATTTCTTCAGCTGCATTCTTCCTTGTTGCCGGAGCCATTGTCCCACGCAGCAAAATAACGTTGAAAAGAGTGGGCTTGAACCCAACGAGAACAGGGATCCTCGACGTAATGAAATCCATGGGGGCCTCCCTGACCTATTCAGAAGTCACGGAGGATGGACCTGAACCATATGCCAACATAACGGTGGAGACCTCCGCATTAACAGGAGTGGAAATCTCCGGTGATATCATTCCGCGGCTGATTGATGAAATTCCGGTCATTGCTTTGATGGCAACCCAAGCTTCAGGCACGACGGTAATCAAGGATGCAGAAGAACTGAAGGTGAAGGAAACAAATAGAATTGATACGGTCGTGAATGAGCTGAAGAAGCTTGGAGCGGACATCACGGCAACGGAAGATGGCATGATCATCAAGGGCGGTGCCAAGCTGACAGGTGCTGTACTGGACAGCTATGGAGACCATCGTATCGGCATGATGGGTGCAATTGCCAGCCTGTTAGCAGAAGGGGAAACGGTTCTTGAAAATGAAGAAGCGATCAATGTCTCCTATCCAAGCTTTTTTGCACATTTGAATAAGTTGCAGAGGTAGATGTGGGGGAGTGAGTTTTAGTTTAACCGGTAACCACTAGGCGGGGTGAGATTGTGGTCGATTGAGACGGATGAGACTAGAAGATGGAATGGTGGTCTCGAAAAGCCCTGTTGAGACCACGAAAACCGGAAAAAGACGGAATGGTGGTATCGAAAAGCCCGGTTGAGACCACGAAAACCGGAAATAGGTCGAATGGTGGTCACAAAAACCTTGGTTGAGACCACGAAAACTGGAAAAAGACGGAATGGTGGTATCGAAAAGCCCGGTTGAGACCACGAAAACTGGAAAAAGGTCGAATGGTGGTCACAAAACCCTTGGTTGAGACCACGAAAACTGGAAAAAGACGGAATGGTGGTCTCGAAAAGCCCGGTTGAGACCACGAAAACTGGAAAAAGGCGGAATGGTGGTCACATAACCCTTGGTTGAGACCACGAAAACCGGAAAAAGGCGGAATGGTGGTATCGAAAAGCCCGGTTGAGACCACGAAAACTGGAAAAAGGTCGAATGGTGGTCACAAAACCCTTGGTTGAGACCACGAAAACCGGAAAAAGGCGGAATGGTGGTCACAAAACCCTTGGTTGAGACCACGAAAACCGGAAAAATACGGAATGGTGGTATCGAAAAGCTCGATTGAGACCACCAAAACTGGAAAAAGGTCGAATGGTGGTCACAATAAGCCCGGTTGAGACCACTAGTACCCAAATTAGGAGCTTTGCCGGACTCATCTACCCTACTCCTTTTTTTATTCAGATTACTCATATTTCCATTCAGCCATTCATAGCTTGTCTTAAGACGAAAAAATTAGGGTGATGCTATGGAATATATAATTGATCAGGCAAACATTGTAAAAGGTGATTCCTCTTTTAAAACCGCCTCTCTGCTTGTTAAGGACAACAGCATACGATTAATGAAAGAAACCATCCTTTCCACACGATTGAAGAGAATGAACTTCTCCTCCTATGTGATGACACCTGGCCATGTGATGATTGTAGACGAACTTCCGTCCATGAGTTTTCAGGCATTCAAATCATATATGATCGACCACTATCTGAACCTGGGGTGTACAACCCTGCTTTCTGTTTTTACCATCCAACATGAGAGGGAATTTGCAGAAAAGCTGAAACTCGCAAAATCCTATCTATTAAACAGTCCCATTGATTATTATTTTGCCATCAGAGTGCCGATTGCCAAGCTTACCCCATCCTTGATCCGTCTCTGTAAACGGCATAGGCTGCCCGCTGTTTTTCTAGAAATCTCCGATGAGGTATCGCTGCGCAATGTAGCATGGGGATGGATTAAAGAGGCTCTATACCAATTTCCCATCGCCTTCATCCCATGTATAAGAAAGGTTCCAACCACAGGTAAACAGATCAAAAAAACATGGAAAGTAATCATGAAAGAAGAGAGACTGCCACATCTCATAGAATGCCCCGAAGCCGGAAAAGCATTGGAAAAAGAGTTGCTGATGAAGCTTGGGATCTATCCGAATAAAGGGGATTTGAGAGTCGGCGGCGAATTAAACTATAACTTATTTGTGTACCCTGAGGACCGAATTATTGAAACAATAGAAGATCTGGATTATGATAGTCATATTCCAGAAATTACGGTCCATCGCGGCATCATCCTGAAGGCTGGGGAGTCTATCTCCTTTAGGCCAGGTTTCGGGAATGAATGCATGGTCACGGTACCAGGACACTTTATGGAAGGGCGTAGATGAGCAAGGCTCCAATCATGCGCGTTTCTAATTAGAAGGGAAGTTGTAGTTTGTCATACCAAGTTATCGAAAAGGCATTAACACTTATAGACAATGGGGAAGTAGAAAAAGGAATCACACTACTCCAGGAAAATCAGTCCTCCTTCAATGAAGATGATCTGTTCCATACAGCACAGATCTTCCAGCAGCTCGGAATGCTAGAAGAGGCGAAGGAGCTGTTGAGCGGACTTTTATATCATCATCCCAATGAGTCCGACTTGATTCTTTCCTTGGCTGAGGTACTTATCGACCTCGATGAAGAAGACGAGGCAATGGCACTCCTCGAAAACGTCGATGAAGAAGAGGATGCTTACCTGCAAACACTATTGCTTCTTGCTGATCTTTATCAGGCACAAGGATTGTTTGAAGTGAGTGAGAACAAGCTCACCCAGGCAAAAAGGCTTGCACCGAAGGAACCTATCATTGATCTGGCACTAGCGGAAATCTATCTGTCTCAAGGGGATTACAAGAAAGCGATTCCTTATTACGAAGCTGTACTGCCATTTAAGGCAGATCTCAATTTCGACCTTGAGGAAAGATTGGCGGAATGCTATAGCGCGACCGGGCAGTTCGAAGAGGCAATGCCATATTTCGACGAAGCACTGAAAAAAGAGTTGAAAATTGATGTTTTATTTCAATACGGATTTACCGCCCTTCATGCAGGATTCTCCAAGACAGCTGTCGAAAAGTTAAATCAGGTAAAAGAATTAGATTATGAATATTCCTCTCTATATCTGTACCTGGCAAAAGCTTATGAGCAGGAGGGTCTTCTTGAAGACAGCCTGCGAGTAGCCAATGAAGGTCTCGCGGTCAATGAATATAATAAGGAATTGCAAGTATATGCCGCAAAGGTGGCGTTAAAGCAGAATAATAGTACCGAAGCGATACGATTATTAAGGGATGCGATCGCGATCGACCCAGGTTATTTGGAAGCTGCTATAACCTTGACGAAAATCTACATTCAAGAGGAACAATACGAAGAAGTGATTGATTGTCTTCAGGAATTGATCAGGTTTGGTGAAACGGACCCTCAGTTTGACTGGGATCTTGCTGTAGCATATCAGAAATTAGAAAAATATTCTGATGCATTAAACCATTACCGTCAAGCATATACTTCTTTTAAAGATGACCCCGACTTCCTTTATGACTACGGATTCTTTTTGCTGGAGGAAGGGAAGAGGGAAGAAGCGAAGCCATTGTTTGAAAAGTTGATTCAACACGACCCGACCAACTTGGAACTTCAGGATGTATACAAAAATCTAGAAGAATAATGATTATTCTACGCAGAGGAGGGACGATAGTTGTGGCTACCCCTGTATCTGTCAACGAGAAGAAGGACTTTATAAGGTGGTTCTTAGGTAACTATCAGTTAAAAAGACGAGAATGTGTTTGGATCCTGAATTATTTGATGAGTCATGATCAGTTAATGAAAAAAGTTCATTTTGTCGAGCAAGCACAGTATTGTCCTAGAGGTATCATCATGTCGACTCATTGTGTAGAAGAAGTGCCGTTTCGGTTCTATAAGGAAAATGTCATGACAACCGATGCCGAAAAATCGTTTCATGATATCCGCCTGAACAGGGAAGAGGACATCTATATTCAACTGAATTTCCGTTCTGTCTATCACTCTCCCCAGTACGCTGCAGTACTGGAGGAAAATCCTTATATGCCCAAGTCGTCCAAATCAAATGAAAAAGATCGTATAGTTGCAGAGCAATTTCTTCAGGAATGCATCACCACCTTCCAAAAAGAAAAGCTGCTGACTTTAATAGACGATGCCTTAGATCGCCAGGATGAGGCTGCCTTTAAGAGCCTTACCGAACGGTTGAGAAAATTATAGACCCACCCACTATAAAACCCTGCCGGTGTCGGCAGGGTTTTATTATTTGACCTTCCAAATTATAAAACTTATATTAGGAAGTGACCTGCTTATGGAAATTACTTTAAATTAGAAATGAGATGATAGTCATGAAATGGACGAGCAAGGATATGTCCCTATATGTGCAATCGAAGGAGTATATCGATACAGCCGTCATACCACTAATCCCGATAACCTTTGAGGATGAAATCAAAACGGTTGCCTCGCATGGAGAATACATAACTATACTCAGTCATGAATTGGAAAGGCAATTTAAAGGAAGAGTAATATTATTGCCTTCCTACTCCTATCTACAAAAAAACTCTCTGAAATCCAAGGTGGAGCAATTAAACGACTTTGTTTCCCACATCAAGAACGATATGAAACACGTTTTTCTTTTAACTTCAGATAGTGTATGGAGCCAGAAAGAACAAGAGCTGGAAGGAAAGCTTGTTTGGCTCCCTGCCATCCCGCTTGAAGACATGGAAGAGAAATATAAGCAAAAAATCATTCAGGATCAGATGAACCAGCTCCTACCGATGTTCATCCAAAAATGGCAGCCTTAAGGGGAAAACCTGAAAAAATTATATTTACAATAGTAAAAAAGTATTCCTTTAGTATGAAGTTCCAATAGATGTATAAAATAAGTCACAAGGTTGCCATTATTTCAATCAAGGAGATTATTGACCTTGGGCGAAGATTGATATATCATGAGAATGTCCTAGTTTTCTATGTGTTATAACCTACTGTCCGTTTGGACTTAGTTTTTTCTATAGAGGGGGGAAAAACAATGAGTGAAAAAAACCATCGTGTGTCTAGACGTCAATTTTTAAACTATACCCTTACTGGTGTAGGCGGATTCATGGCTGCAGGTATGCTAATGCCAATGGTTCGTTTTGCAATTGACCCGGTTCTTAAAACTGGTACAGATCAAGATATGGTAGCTGTCTGTGAAGAAAGCGAACTGACTAATGAGCCACAAAGCTTCAACTTCAAAATTGAACAGGTTGATGCGTGGTATGAATCCGAAGAGCCTAGAACGGCTTGGTTGTACAAGGATGAAAGCGGCAAGATTGTTGCATTATCACCGGTATGTAAGCATCTTGGCTGTACAGTGAACTGGAATTCCGATCCAGCGAATCCCAACAAATTCTTCTGTCCATGTCATTACGGCTTATACGACAAAGACGGTACAAACGTACCTAATACACCGCCACTTGCTCCACTAGATGTGTACAAGCATGAAGTGAAGGATGGCACCGTGTACTTAGGCGCAGCAAAACCTAGAGGGGGGGCGTAATAATTGTTAAATAAGATTTATGATTGGGTTGACGAACGATTGGATATTACGCCTATGTGGCGGGATATTGCAGATCACGAAGTTCCTGAACACGTAAACCCTGCTCATCATTTCTCTGCATTTGTATACTGTTTCGGCGGATTGACGTTCTTCGTTACAGTTATTCAAGTTTTATCCGGAATGTTCTTGACAATGTATTATGTTCCAGATATCAAAAATGCTTGGGAATCCGTTTATTACTTGCAAAATGAAGTTGCGTTCGGACAAATCGTACGCGGTATGCATCACTGGGGAGCCAGCCTTGTAATTGTTATGATGTTTTTACATACGTTACGTGTTTTCTTCCAAGGTGCATATAAAAAACCACGTGAACTTAACTGGGTAGTCGGAGTATTGATTTTCTTCGTCATGTTAGGTCTTGGTTTTACAGGTTACTTACTGCCTTGGGATATGAAAGCGTTATTTGCTACAAAGGTAGGATTGCAGATTGCAGAGGCAACACCGGTAATTGGTACGGCAGTAAAAACATTGCTTGCTGGTCACCCTGAAATCGTTGGTGCTCAAACATTGACCCGTTTCTTTGCGATTCATGTATTCTTCTTGCCTGCAGCTCTTTTCGGATTGATGGGAGCTCACTTTGTCATGATCCGTAAACAAGGTATTTCAGGTCCACTATAAGATTTATACTTTTAAATACAAAGGAGGGGAACATGTATGCATAGAGGAAAAGGTATGAAGTTTGTCGGTGACTCTCGTGTCCCTGCAGCTCGTAAGCCAAATATTCCGAAGGACTACTCAGAGTTTCCTGGTAAAACGGAAGCGTTTTGGCCAAACTTCCTTCTAAAAGAATGGATGGTAGGAGCGGTATTCCTAATTGCTTTCTTATGCTTGACTGTCGCGCATGAGTCGCCTCTTGAGCGTATAGCAGATCCTACTGATACTGGTTACATTCCATTACCAGACTGGTACTTTTTATTCTTATACGAGCTTCTTAAATATCGTTTTGCAGCAGGGGATTACACTGTTATTGGTGCGATGGTCATGCCTGGTCTTGCTTTCGGTGCTCTTTTACTGGCTCCATTCCTGGATCGCGGACCGGAACGTCGTCCTAGCAAACGTCCGATCGCAACGGGATTGATGCTGCTTGGTATCGCGTCCATCTTCTTCCTTACTTGGCAGTCTGTGGATTCCCATGACTGGGAAGCCGCTGCTAAGCAAGGGGAAATCACGGATGAGCTGAACATCGAAATCGATGAAACCGCAGAAGGCTATGTCATCATGCAAGATAACACTTGTCTTTCCTGTCATGGGAACAACCTTCAAGGCGGTGCAATGGGTGCAAACCTATTGGACAATCCTGATTATGCTCCAGAGGATTATGCCAAGATTGCCAAAGAGGGTGTAGGCACAATGCCAGGCGGTATCTTTAAAGGTACAGATGAAGAAGCTCAAAAACTTGGTGAATACTTAGTTGAGATGAATAAATTAGCGGCAGAATCAGAATAATCAACATCTATTCTAGTTCTTCTATCAACAAAAACTGGCTATTATAGCCAGTTTTTTTGTATACTCAAAATACATTATTCTATTTCTTTCAAACAAAGTGAGGAAAAACGATGTTAAATTGGTTCATCTATCTTTTGAGAACACCATTTATGCTATGGAGTGTACTTATTATCAATGTATTGGGCACGATTTACGGGTATGTTTGGTATTGCGTCCAATTGAGAGAAACTCCGCCCATCTTTTTGATATTTGTGCCTGATAGTCCAACAGCAAGCCTCTTTTTTGTCTTTGTGCTTGTTGGTTTTATATTGAAAAGGAATTTCAAGCTGATGGAAGCGCTGGCGATTGTCACCTTAGTGAAATATGGGATATGGGCTGTGGTGATGAATATACTTACTCTACTGGAAACGGGATATCTCCCGATAGAAGGATACATGCTCATTGTGTCACATGGCGCAATGGCCGTCCAAGGGATCCTCTACAGCCCCTACTATCGTTTTACAGTCTGGCACTTGGTTGTGGCAGGGGTATGGACCTTACATAATGATGTGATAGATTACGTCTTTAAAATGATGCCCTGGTATGGCAGTCTCGTAAAGTATATGCCTCAAATCGGATATTTCACTTTCTGGCTCAGCCTATTCTGCATTGCGATCGCCTACTATTTTTCACTAAGAAACAACCGTCAAAAGTTATCTCTGCAATAAAGTTCTAACCTTGTCCCATTTCTCATAATTATCTACTAGAGAATATGGGAGGGACAAGCGATGATAGGTAAAAGGTTAACAGTCATCTTACTATTTTTACTTCTTGCTATACCAACTAATTTAGCTGTGGGCTCCAATGAAAACGTGCAGCCTTTAAAACTGAATATATTGACGGATGACGCGCTTCAGCTGGTGAAAAACGAACGGTATGTGGAAGCACATAATTTATTGGATATTTTCTCAGACGAATTCACAAAATTGATGGTGAATAATCCAATGATGCCGATGGATCAGGTACGAATCATCACCCTTGTCCATGATAAATCGATGGCGGCCCTATCTGATATCAATCTGCCTCAGGAGGAAAAAGTGCGTGCCCTAACTAGGCTCCGATTGGTGGTGGATGCCATGACCTCCGAGCATCAGCCATTATGGACAGAGATGGAAGACCCGATCATTACAACTTTTAATCAATTGAAGGATTCCATAGAGACCAGGGATAGCCAATCCTATCAGACCCTTTATCAACGCCTTCTTCTGAACTATGACCTGATCCATCCGAGTCTAAGAATGGATGTCAAACCGGAATTTATTCAAAAGGTGGATTCGCATATAGCTTTTCTGAATGAAAACCGTGAAAGCCTACTTGCAAGTCCGGAAAGTGCCGAAGATTTGGCGGTAATTGAAGCAGATCTGAAGTCATTGTTCAAAGAGTTGAAAGAGGATGAGACGGATCCTTCCCTTATTTGGGTAATAATTTCTACCGGGAGCATCATCTTCCTTACCTTGTCCTATGTAGGATGGCGGAAATTCAACGCAGACCGGAAAAGGGTGAAGCGGAAAACGGAGAAACATTGAGATATAGGGATATTTGAAACTGATTCGGTTTACATGTGCTCGCTGGAATTTGGATTTGTTAGAATGATAAAGAAGTGTGTTAGAATGTTTTGGGATATTGTTAGAATGATTGTGGTATTTGTTAGAATGTTCGGGGATTCTGTTAGAATGATTAGGAAATCTGTTAGAATCAGTAAGAAACTTAGCCTAATGATACTTCATGAAGCCCTAAATTTGTTCAGATTTTGAAAAATATAGGAAATTTTCACAAATAGCGGCCAGTTGAACATTTTTATGTCACGTATACTCCATATCATAAAAAGGGATGAAGTCACTAAGGCTTCATCCTTTTTCATGTTCGAGCATACGCACTTCCTAAAGAGTTCACGAATAAAATGATGTTTCCTAAACAATCCTAAAGGGGTATAGCGGTAATACGTTCAAGACCAAGAGGAGGTATCAAGCTTATGGGTCTTTATTTAATTTACTTTGCCATACTTCTGATTGTCCCGCTTTGGGCTCAGTCCCGTGTGAAAAGTGCTTATAAAAAATATTCGAAGGTTCCATCCTCTTCCGGACTGACTGGGGCCGAGGTTGCAACAAGAATCCTGCATGATAACGGTATGTACGACGTACAAGTGGAAGAATCCAGAGGCGTTTTGACGGACCACTATGATCCGAGAAGCAAGACAGTCCGATTATCATCACAGAACTACCACGGGACATCCATTGCAGGGGCAGCGATAGCAGCTCATGAGGTTGGGCATGCCATTCAGGATGATCAGGCATATGCCTTTCTGCGTTTCCGCCATTCATTGGTTCCCATTGCTAGCCTTGGGTCCAATATGTCCTTCTTTATCATCTTTGCCGGATTGATCTTTGGGATAAACAATTTGATTTTGCTTGGAATCATCTTTATGGCAGGGGCAGTACTTTTTCAGCTTGTGACATTGCCGGTGGAGTTTGATGCTTCGAACCGGGCGATGGACCAGGTAGTGTCATTGGGGATCATCAACAATAGCGAAGAACGGGAAACAAAGAAGGTTCTGAATGCGGCCGCTTTTACATACGTTGCTGCGGCGGCAGTAGCTGTGGCAGAGCTTGCCCGATTTATCCTGATTTACTTGGGCAACAGGGAATAATGCATTTTGTGGTGGGACAGGGGAACCTGTCCCCCAAAAAAGCTCCGTTGAATATCACATTCAACGGAGCTTTTCCATGATTATCTTTCCAGCGGGTTTTTGTTTTCGTCCAATGTGAAGCCTTCGCCTAGGACGTCGTGGACATCGCTTACTGCCACGAATGCGTGCGGATCGACGGACGTGATGGTGTTCTTGAGCTTTACCAGTTCGTTTTTGGCGACTACACAGTATAGTACGTTTCGTTCTGCTTTGGAATAGGAACCCTTTCCATGAAGGATCGTGACGCCGCGGTCCATCTCCTGGTTGATTCTCAGGGCGATGTCTTCATGCTTGTCGGAAATGATGGTGGCACCCTTCGCTGCGTATGCCCCTTCCTGCATGAAATCGATGACACGCGCTGCAACAAATACCGCAACAAGCGTATACATTGCTTCCTGATAGCTTAAATAGGTGATCAAGGACAGGATGATGACTATTGCGTCGAACAGAAACATGGTTTTTCCCATACTCCATCCGATATACTTATGTCCTAGTCTTGCGATGATGTCCACACCGCCGGTAGTCCCGCCATAGCGGAAAATGATTCCGAGCCCGATTCCGATGAATACCCCGGCAAAAAGTGCCGCAAGGGCCAAGTCATCCTCAAGTGGTGGAAATACCAATGGAACACGCTGGAAGATCCAAAGGAATACGGAAAGACTGATAGTGCCGATCATCGTATAAATGAATGTGTTCCGTCCAAGCAGCTTCCAGCCGATAAAGAATATCGGAATATTCAAAAGTAGGTTGGTATAGGATGGATCTAATTCGAAGAGAAAGAATAATAACAGGGTGATCCCTGTAAATCCACCCTCTGCAAGATTGTTTTGCATGTTAAAGTTGACTAGTCCGAATGCAAATATGGCCGATCCAAGTAAAATGAAGAAGATATTAGTTAGTTTTATGCCTTTAAACATGGAGTCCTCCAAAAAGCTAGTGAATTTTTGAACTATTTCATTATAATAAACATGTAGATGATAAGTAAATCACTTAATTATTTGTCAAATGATAAGGTTTTAGCTAACATGATAGGATGAGGTGAAAAAGTTGACTCAAAAAACAATGAAAGAGATGCAAAAAGAGGTAGACCAATACATATCACAATTTAAAGAGGGGTACTTCAGTCCGCTTGCGATGCTGGCAAGGATGACGGAGGAATTAGGGGAATTATCACGTGAGGTTAACCATTATTATGGAGAAAAACCGAAAAAAAATACAGAAAAAGAAAATACGATGGAAGAAGAGATGGGAGATGTCCTCTTTGTATTGATCTGTTTTGCCAACAGCTTGAATATAGATCTGCAGGAAGCGCATGACAGGGTGATGCATAAATTTCAGACAAGAGACAAAGACAGATGGACGAGGATAGATCCTGAATTAGACGCAAAGGGAGAAGAGTGAACATGCAAACTATCAAGATAATACTGGCAGGTCCACGTGGAAGAATGGGCCGTGAAGCAGTAGATTTAATACATAGAACCGAACTTTTTGAACTGGTAGCCTGCCTTGATCGGGTGAATGGGGGGAAAATGCTGTCCGAGGTAGAGGGGTTCCCGGCAATGGATGCGGAAATTTTCACTGATGCGGGCGAGTGTTTCAGTAAAGTCGAGGCGGACGTACTAATCGACCTGACAACTCCGGAGATTGGTAAGTTGCATACAAAGCTTGCACTTGAGCATGGAATCCGTCCGGTAGTCGGGACGACCGGATTTAATGAGGAGGAGTTGAAGGAACTGACAAGCCTTGCAGAAGAGAGGAAGACTGGTGTCATTATCGCCCCCAACTTTGCTGTCGGCGCCATTCTTATGATGAAATTTGCACAGATGGCAGCCAAGCATCTGCAGGATGTGGAGATCATAGAACTTCACCACGACAGAAAGCTTGATGCTCCTTCAGGTACTGCGATCAAGACAGCTGAATTGATTTCCAAGACACGTGAGCCTAAAAATCAGGGTCATCCGGATGAGGAAGAGCAGTTAACAGGGGCAAGAGGGGCGGAAACAAAGGATGGAATTCGCATCCATAGCGTACGTCTGCCAGGCCTTGTAGCCCATCAGGAGGTCATCTTTGGCGGTGAAGGGCAGTCCTTGACCATCAAGCATGATTCGTATAATCGTGCTTCCTTCATGTCAGGGGTCAAGCTTGCGGTCGAGACGATAATGAGTCTAGATGTATTAGTGTACGGACTTGAAAATATCATCGAGTAAGGGTGGGGATAACCATGAAAATTGCATTGATTGCACATGATAAGAAAAAGCCTGATATGATACAGTTTGCTACAGCGTATGAGCCGATTCTAAAAAAACATGAGTTGTATGCTACAGGTACCACAGGTCTTCGTATTGCGGAAGCGACAGGAATGAATATTCACCGATTTCAATCTGGCCCCCTTGGTGGAGACCAGGAGATTGGGGCGATGATTGCCCAGAACAGGATGGACATGGTAATCTTTTTCAGGGATCCACTGACTGCCCAGCCGCATGAGCCGGATGTAACCGCACTGTTGCGACTGGTGGATGTTTATTCCATTCCGCTTGCGACAAATATGGGTACTGCAGAAATACTGATTCATGGATTAGAACGTGGAGAGCTTGGCTGGCGAAATCTTGTGAAGAAAAAAGAGGAAGAGTAAATGGCGTCATTAGA
The DNA here is from genome assembly GCF_042800035.1 of Sutcliffiella sp. NPDC057660. Taxonomy (NCBI): domain Bacteria; kingdom Bacillati; phylum Bacillota; class Bacilli; order Caryophanales; family Bacillaceae; genus Sutcliffiella; species Sutcliffiella sp. NPDC057660. Next base: position 140,528 of record NZ_JBHVHV010000007.1, on the reverse strand, counting down.
TATTCTGGCTTTCGGTGCACATCCTGATGATGTGGAAATCGGGATGGCAGGCACGTTGGCAAAATATAAGGAAAAAGGAATGAGAATCGGCATTTGCGATTTGACGATGGCTGAGCTATCCTCCAATGGAACCGTTGAAATCCGTCAAGCGGAGGCAAAAAGGGCCGGTGAAATTCTTGGACTTGATGCAAGAATACAGCTTGATCTCCCTGATCGCGGACTCGCATTGACAGAAGCTCACATCAAAGAAGTGGTGACCGTAATTCGTACATACAAGCCAAAGGTTATTTTTGCACCTTATTGGAAGGACCGTCACCCTGATCACGGCAATTGTGCAAAGATCGTGGAGGAGGCTGCTTTTTCCTCTGGAATCAGAAAGTACATTGTAGAAGATGATTTAGAACCGCATAAAGTACAAAACATATTTTTTTATATGATAAACAGCATGCATCAAGCCCAGTTTTACATAGATATCACTAATCATGTTGAAAAGAAAACAAATGCCCTGCTTGCGTTTGAAAGCCAATTTGAGGTCGGGAATAACGGGGTAGTCACACCATTGACTAACGGATATGTGGATAGCGTCATCAGCAGGGAAAAAGTGTACGGTAAACAAATAGGATCCGTGTATGCGGAAGGATTTTTTGCAAAAGGTCCTTTAATCGTAAACAACGATCTAATAGGTGGGATATAAGTGAAACTCAAAATAGGAATCACCTGTTATCCTACGGTTGGAGGATCGGGTGTCATTGCAACAGAACTAGGAAAGCTTCTCGCAGAAAAGGGCCATGAAATTCATTTTATCTCCTCAAGCATGCCATTCAGGCTGAATAAGGTCTATAGCAACATTTATTATCACGAGGTGCAGGTCAACCAGTACTCCGTGTTTCAGTACCCACCTTATGATTTGGCTTTGGCTAGTAAAATGGCAGAGGTGGCGAAGCGGGAAAAACTGGACCTGTTGCATGTGCATTATGCAATCCCGCATGCGGTCTGTGCTTATCTGGCCAAAAAGATGACTGGAGATGAGCTGAAAATAGTAACGACACTCCATGGAACTGATATCACAGTACTTGGCTACGATCCTTCATTGAATGACATGATCAGATTCGGAATTGAAGGTTCGGATGTCGTCACAGCAGTATCAGAATCGCTAGTACAGCAAACCTATGAACTTTTGCAGCCACAAAAAGCCATACAGACTGTCTATAATTTTATCGATGAACGTGTCTATTACAAAAAGGATAAATCCGATTTAAAAGAACAGTACGGTATCCTCCCCGAGGAAAAAGTGGTCATTCATGTATCCAACTTCCGCAAGGTAAAACGGGTGGAGGATGTAATTCAATCCTTTTATCGCATTCAAAAGAAAGTTGCCTCGAAGCTGCTGCTCGTGGGGGACGGACCAGAGATTTCCGTTGTTTGCAAACTTGTCAGTGAACTAGGTATCACGGATAAGGTACTATTTTTAGGGAAACAGGAGAATGTGGAGGACCTGCTTTCCATTTCAGATCTGAAACTGCTCTTATCTGAAAAAGAAAGCTTTGGACTTGTATTGTTAGAAGCAATGGCATGCGGTGTTCCTTCTGTCGGAACCAATATCGGAGGCATCCCGGAAGTGATCGAACATGGTGTTACCGGTTTTTTGAGTGAAGTGGGTGAGGTGGAAAACATAGCCGAACAGGCGATTTCCATTCTTATCGATCCGGATTTACATAAACGGTTTTCCGAGAATTCCATCCAACGGGTCAAGGACCGTTTCAGCTCGAGATACATTGTGGAACAATATGAAGATCTATATTTGAAACTGATCAAGGAATAGCTCCTTCCGTTAGAGAAGGAGCAAAGGGATGGGATAACGATGAACACCTCTTTTCAACATGCAATCGCCATTATAAACGTTCTTGAGGGATCTGGGCATGAAGCTTATTTTGTTGGGGGTTCTGTCAGAGATCATCTGATGGATCAGGCTTTGGGAGATATTGATATTGCAACAAGCGCTACTCCTGATCAGATACAGGCGCTTTTTCCTAAGACCGTCGACGTCGGAGCTGAACACGGTACCATCATCGTTGTCACAGAGCACGATTCCTTTGAAGTGACCACCTTTCGGACAGATGGAACCTATACAGACAACCGAAGGCCGGACGAAGTTATATTTGTTAAAAGCCTATCAGAAGATCTTAAACGCCGCGATTTCACGATGAACGCGATTGCTATGACCAGAACAGGGGAAATCCTTGATCCATTTCAAGGGAAAGTGGATATCGACAGAAAATTGATTCGGACAGTGGGGGAAGCGTCGGAACGATTCCACGAGGATGCCCTCAGAATGTTTCGTGCACTCCGATTCTGTTCCCAGCTCGGATTTTCCATTGATAAGGAAACATTCCTTGCAATCAAGAAGGATGCAAGCCTGATGGAAAATGTCTCTGTAGAAAGAAAAACAGTCGAAATGGAAAAGCTGCTCCTTGGGAAAGGCATAAACATGGCCATACACTTATTGATTGATTCAGGTTTATTCCGCTATTTACCATTGCTGGAGGAGAAAAGGGAGGATCTTGGACGACTGGCTTCCTTCCCTTTTCATGCATTGTCAGGCCGGATAGAACTATGGACAGCATTTGCTTATTTGTTGGAAATTACCGAGCTGGAATCCTTCCTGGATGCCTGGAAGCTCCCTAAAAAGGTTAGTAAAGCAGTATTACTGAATATCTTGACCATTCACCGATTTATTGAAAATGGGTGGAACAGGGAGCTCATCTATTATTCCGGCAGTGAAGCCTGTCTTGCGTCCCATGAAATATTGGTGCTCCAAGGGAAGGACAAGCCTGAATCATATGATACGATTCAACAAATAAGTGAAGCATTGCCTATCAAGGGAATAAAAGATATTGCCGCCAATGGAAATGACCTGGTGGCGTGGCGCGAACAAAAGCGTGGAAAATGGATTTCCGAACTTTTAGATGATCTTGAAAAAGAGATATTGGAAGGCAGGGTCCAGAACGAAGCAGGTGCAATAAAGGAGTGGGTAAGGTCTTGGCAACAGAAATAAGATCCAAACTATTAAAAATGTTCACAGAAGTGGAAGGCGGTTTTTTATCCGGTCAAAAAATCAGCGAGGAGCTCGGCTGTTCAAGAACCGCTGTATGGAAGCATATTGAGGAGTTGCGACAGGCCGGCTACGAGCTTGAGGCAATCAGAAGAAAAGGCTACCGAATCACGAAAATCCCCAATCGGATCAGCTCCAATGAAATATCCCTCGGCTTAAGGACTGATACGTTGGGTAGAGAAATTCATTTTCAGGAATCCGTCACGTCCACCCAAAAGATAGCTCATCAACTGGCCTATGATGGTGCGGTGGAAGGAACGCTGGTTGTAGCGGAGGAGCAGACGGCAGGCAGAGGCAGGCTCAACCGTGCTTGGCATTCACCGATGTACACTGGAGTCTGGATGAGTCTCATCTTAAGGCCAAATCTGCCACCGGCGAAAGCCCCGCAGCTTACCCTGCTTACAGCGGTGGCCATTGCACAGGCAATTGAAGAGTTAACTTCATTGCGCACGGACATTAAGTGGCCAAACGATATACTGATCAATAAAAAGAAGACAGTCGGAATCCTGACCGAGATGCAGGCAGAGGCCGATAAGATCAACTCTGTCATTATCGGGATGGGTATCAATGTGAATCAGGAGCTCGAGCATTTCCCTGAAGAACTCCATTCCATTGCCACTTCCCTTGCAATCGAGCTTGGAAAGCCAATTAACCGTGCGGAACTGATTCAGATGATACTGTTAAAATTCGAGAATTTGTATCATCGCTACCTGGAGCATGGCTTTTATCCGATCAAACTGCTATGGGAATCCTATGCCATCAGCATCGGTAAGAAAATCATCGCAAGAACGATCACTGGTACGCTCGAAGGAACGGCAAAAGGAATTACAGAAGATGGAGTATTGATGCTTGAGGATGAAAATGGTCACATTTCTTATATACATTCAGCCGATATTGAAATTGGAAAAGATTAAAAGAATAGCATCTTTTCCAAACATCTTTTATAATGGTAGCGTGGGCAGTATCCCAAAAGGAACTGCACCAAAAGATTAAATGCAAAGAAAGCAACTACAACCAAATATCTGCCTTGATCCAAAGGACTAGGACAGAGGGATTGAACTGAACCGATTAAAATTAACCATGCAGCACACCTGTGTGAATTAACCATCCTTCTTTCTGTGGAAAGAGGGATTTTTTTGTTTCGGTTGTTCATTTCTTGTCCTCAAAAAGAGGAGGAACGAACATGAAAACAGCTACAGATTTCATAAAAATGAAACAAAATGGAGAGAAGATCGCGATGTTGACCGCCTATGATTATCCGTCTGCAAAACTTGCAGAGGAGTCTGGTGTGGATGTGATCCTTGTCGGGGATTCCCTCGGGATGGTCGTACTGGGCTACGACTCGACGGTACCGGTGACGGTGGAAGATATGATCCATCATACCAAGGCGGTCAAACGAGGAGCTGGCTCTACTTTTATCGTGACAGATATGCCATTTATGAGCTATCATCTGTCCATTGAAGATACGCTATATAATGCTAAAAAAATGATCCAGGAATCTGGTGCACATGCTTTGAAGCTTGAAGGGGCAGATGAAGTAGTCGATATGATCCGTTATATTACGAAAGCCGGAATTCCGGTTGTCGCACATCTCGGCCTGACTCCTCAGTCCGTCGGAGTACTTGGCGGCTATAAAGTGCAGGGCAAAGACGTGGAAAGTGCCAAAAAAATGCTTGAGGATGCCATCCTGGTAGAAAAAGCCGGTGCGATGGCACTTGTACTGGAGTGTGTACCAGAACAGCTGGCAAGGGAAATTTCCTCCAAACTCACTATCCCGACAATCGGAATCGGTGCAGGAGAAGCGACAGATGGTCAGGTGCTTGTTTTTCATGATGTACTCACATATGGAGTAGATCGGGTTCCGAAATTTGTTAAATCCTATGCTGACGTACAAACTGTCATGAAGGATGGACTCTCAGGCTATGTAAGGGAAGTGAAAAACAAAGCATTCCCTAAACCAGAACACAGCTTTACCATGAAGGAAGAAACCCTGCAAAGATTATACGGAGGCAAAAATCAGTGAAAATCATTAATCTTATTTCCGACATGCAAAAGGAGAGCCTTGCTGCACGCCTGGCTAAAAAAACAGTCGGGTTTGTCCCGACCATGGGCTTTTTGCATGAAGGCCATGCTACATTGATTGAACAGGCTAGAAAAGAAAATGATATTGTCGTGCTCAGTATTTTTGTCAATCCTCTCCAATTTGGTCCAAATGAGGATTTTGACGCGTATCCAAGGGACATAGCGAGAGATGAAAAAATCGCTAGGGAGCTTGGTGTGGACTATCTTTTCTACCCAACCATTGAAGAAATGTATAAAGAAGACCGGACCACTCTCATCACTGTGCAAAAGAGAGTGGATGTCCTATGTGGAAAAAAACGTCCCGGTCATTTTGATGGCGTAGCAACCGTTGTGATGAAGCTGTTCCAAATTGTCATGCCGACTCAAGCTTATTTCGGAATGAAGGATGCCCAGCAGGTGGCGGTGATCGAAGGATTGATCTCCGATTATCATTTGACTGTCGAGCTTGTGCGCGTAAATACAATCAGGGAAGAGGACGGCCTGGCAAAGAGCTCAAGAAACGTCTATCTCACTCCCAAGGAACGCGAAGAAGCCCCAGCCATCCATCAGGCTTTGCAATTGGGAAAAAGCAGGCTGGAACAAGGGGCTTCCATCCCGGGGACGAAGGAATTTGTGGAAAACAAAATCAAAGAGCATACTTGTTCCGAGATTGACTATGTGGAAATATATTCGTATCCCGATCTGAAAGAAGTAAAGGAACCGAGAGATGGAGAAAGCCTTATACTTGCCGTTGCTGCGAAGTTCAGCAAGGCGAGACTGATAGACAACATCGTTTTTTCATACAAGAAGGGGGAAATTTAACATGTTTCGTACTTTAATGAATGCCAAGATACATCGTGCCCGTGTGACTGATGCGAATCTTAACTATGTCGGCAGTATCACAATCGATGAGGATATTCTGGATGCTGTTGGACTTGTCGCAAACGAAAAGGTCCAAATCGTGAACAATAACAATGGCGCACGTTTTGAAACGTACATCATACCAGGGGAAAGAGGCGGAAAAGAATTCTGCTTAAATGGTGCAGCGGCCCGTTTAGTTCAAAAAGGGGACGTCATTATTGTCATTTCTTATGCGATGATTGCAGATGAAAAAGTAAAAGACCACCAGCCTAAGGTAGCAGTGATGAATGAAAACAATGAAATCGTGGAAATGCTCGGAACAGAACCAGCAGCCACAGTCATGATATAATTTTATAGAGTTTATCTGAAAAATATTGTATGCCCTTCAAACACCCCTGTCGGTTTCCGCACCAGGGGTTCGCTTATCCAGGAAGGCCTCGGGAGCCTCCTCGGCGCTAAAGCGCCTGTGGGGTCTCCCTTGACACGCTGCTTCCGCAGGAAACCCCTTGCGCTCCTACCAACAGGGGGAGAGTAAAATTATATTGAGCTCTTATGAAACCGGTATAGTAAAAATATGACTTTTAAATAATAATGGAATCTTTTTTATATTGTAAACTCCTAAAGAAGAAAGTGATTAGAAACGTGAGTGGATTGTAGCAAAAGGCACTTGACTCCTGCGGGAAGATAGAGGGTATGGGAGACCCCACAGGCGAAAGCAGAGGAGGCTCCCGCGCGGCGCTGAGTGCCTGTAGCGGAAATCCACGGGAAATATCTTTAACCAAAATATCATCCATTGTGAAAACAGCTTTCCCCCTTAAATGGGGGTTTTTCTTTTAAAAGACTGGAGAAAATAAATTTAACTATTTTTTTCGTTCAGTGACTATGATACTTTGTTTATAGATGATTTGAGAAGTTATGAGGTGTAAAGAAATGAAACAGCGTTATGTAGTCCTGGATTTGGAAACAACAGGGAACTCTCCGAAAAAACAAGATAAAATTATACAAGTGGGCGCTGTTTTAGTGGAAGATGGCGAAATAACGGAAAGGTTTGCGAGCTTTGTCAATCCAAGCTGCAAAATTCCTCCTTTTATCGAACAACTGACAAGTATAAATAATGAGATGGTAAAAAAGGCACCGACCTTTGCCCAAATAGCACCTATGCTAGTGGAAATGCTGGAAGGTTCAACATTGGTGGCACATAATGTCCCGTTTGACCTGTCCTTTCTTCAGCATGAACTGCAAGAGAGCGGCTATCCTGCTTTTTCAGGGAATACAGTGGATACAGTGGAGCTTGCACGCATTCTTCTCCCTACCCGTTCAAGCTATAAACTGACTGACCTAGCAGACTTCTATCAGCTTGATCACGATAATCCTCATCGCGCAGACAGTGATGCGGAAGTGACTGCAATCATTCTCATTAATCTATTGGAGAAGATAAAGAGTCTTCCTGCTCAAACGAGCCGACAATTACATACCCTATTACATAATATGAAAAGTGACATTTACATCCTGTTCCAATCCGCTGATACAGGCGCATCACTTTCCGATGATTACTATCTATATGAGGATAGGCTTGTCCTAAAGGCTCCTGCTGAACATCAAGTTGATGAGAGGGTGAAACGCAAGGAGTTACTACTTTCATCGATAAAAAAGAATATAGGGCATTCAACTGCGGTAGATGAAATAAGAGGGCTGTTTGAATCCAGGCAGCATGGGCTTTTGGAAATTCCACCCTCTTTTGAGGACGAGGATTCCTATCTGCTGGGAGCGTTTCTATTTTCCGTCGAGAATGATAAACAGGTTGTCATCAGCAGTCAGCGTTCCGGTACTTTTAGCACCATCCGGGAGCTTTTCAGTAGGTTACAGATGGATGAGAGAGATTTCAATTTGCTTACCACATCCATTAAAGGCAAATATTACTATTTGAGTCTGCCTCGGTTTTTACACGCGCTTGGAGAAGAGGAAGACAATTATGATGCGGTTTTGACTAAAGCGCAGATTCTAGTATGGCTGACGGAAACCGGGTCTGGTGATATGGAGGAGTTATCCTTGTCATCTGGCGGCCGGCTTTTATGGGAATCCATCAATTGCTCATTACCCTCCGAGATGGGAGTAGCAGAAGCAGCACATTGCTTTTACCAGGCAGCAAGGGAAAAAATAAGTCATGCGAGTCTTCTGCTTACCAATCATTCCTTTTTGGCCAAAGAAATTTGGAGAGAGGATGTATTAAAGGGAATGCAATATTACATTATCGAAAATGCCAATGTGTTTCATCAGAACGTCAGTAAATTCCTTGGAATAGAAATAAGCTATTTGGATATTTATTTTGCCTTATCCAAGCTCCCCGATGGACGTGCCGTACTGCAAGCAAAAGAGGAGCTGGATGATATGTTTCGGATTCTTAGGGATTATTGCCTTGCTCGAACCAAAAGGTCGTCATCCAAAGTAACCTATCGTTACGCTGTTCAAAAAGAGAGCGGCAGAGCCTGGGCAGGAGTGCAGGAAGCAGCACAAAGGCTTTACATGTCGTTGACAGATGTCATCCTAACCCTAGAGAAACAGGCAAGCAGATTGGGATCTGTATCGGAGGACATACAATCCGAATACCTCCTTCAAGAGCAAATGGTTCTTACGGAAATGCGGGAAACTTTCTATTCGCTCCTGTTTGTCCCGAAGAATGACAGGTTAACTTGGTTTGAGGTGAATGTCCGGGGGGCTAAGAATTCTGTGACCATTTTTGAGCAGCCTCTGGATATCAGTACCAGGCTTGCCGAAAAATTCTATCAGATAAAAAGCAGTGTGATATTCGTTTCCCCAGCGCTCAGTATAAACGACAGCTTCGAATTTACAATGGAGGAGCTTGGTCTCACCGATTTTTATCCGGTTATGAAGGTGTTTAAGCCGCAGGAATCCAAGGCTCTCCCAGGAGTGTTTATTCCAACTGATATGCCGTACATTGAAAAGGGTAAAAATGAGACATTCGTCTCGATTGCCGCTCTGCAGATCCAGGAGCTGTTGGCACAAAAAGGAGGAAGGGTCCTTGTTTCCTTCTCTTCGAGTGACATGCTGTCAGCGGTCTACAATGAGTTGAAAAATTCTCCACAATCAAGTGAAACAGTCGTTGTAAGCCAAAGTGGAATAAGTGGGGGCAAGCAGAAAATCCTGAAGGCTTCCGCCAACTTCGAAAACGCGATTCTTCTGGTAACCAACAGCTTTCTCGAAGAAGTCTCGATCAAAAAAGAGAAGATCGATACATTAGTTATCATTCGATTGCCATTCAAAGCTCTTGATGAACCGCTTCTTGCAACGAAAATCAACCAGGTTGAAAAGCAGGGAAGAAACTCCTTTATGGATGTATCTTTGCCAATCGCAGTCCTTCGGTTCAAAAAAATGGTCGCCAATTTTCTGGAAGGTAACGGAAGCAAGGACATCTTTATTTTCGATAGAAGAGTGGCAGAGAAAAGGTATGGTGTTCAATTCATCGATGCGATTCCAAATGGGATTGTGAAAAAAGATACTTTTTTCAGCCTTCTCCATAGTATAGATTAAAGCTAATGAAGTCATTTTAATACAGTACACAACTATGGTTAGAATGGATGAGATGGATGTGGAATATCTTCTTGCTGGGCCTTCTTCTGATAAACTTCGGAATCCTGCAGCCTGAGTACCCGACAGACGTAGAGAACATTGATCTAAAATTGGATGATGAGGAAATAGCCTTTACCTTTTTGGATCTGCCAAATGGCGAAAGTACCATCATCCAGAACTCGGAAGGAGAAAATATCCTGATCAATACAGGAGCCCCTGAATCCGAGGATGAATTGCAGCATTATTTGAATATATACGGAGTCGACGAAATATCAGTACTGATCATTACCAGCCCAGACGCTGAATATACAGGGAACTTGAAGTATCTTTTGGATAATGTCGCAATTGATAAAGTGATTCTCCCAAGGCGCATGTCCGATGCCAGATTAGGTATTGAGACTGATTGGTGGGAAAATGGAACAAAAAGTGAACCTGTGGAGGACCTGAATGTACAGGTGTTGAATGAAGACTATTCCAATGAAAAGCATCTTGGGATGGATTTATTGTTTGAATTTAATAAAACATATCTGCTATACATGACCAGTGCAGATAAAGAAGTCGAGAACAGATTGCTTCAGCAGCATAACCTAAGTGTCGTCAACATAATCAAGGTTGGGGACTTCGGAAATGATACTGGAACATCAAAAAAATTCCTGAATGCCTGTGATCCGCAGACAGCGGTCGTGTTTCACAAAGAATCAACACAAGGAAAGTCACAGGTCCTCGAAAGACTCCAGGAAACATGGCTTGACCTATATCTCACAAGCCAAAAAGGAAATGTCACCATAAAAATAAAAGAAGGCGACTACCACGTCTTCACACTAACACTTGACACTTTTTTGCAAATGTCATAATTAAACTGCGGGAAAAAGTTACACCTATGTAAAACTTCGCTTAGCTGTTGATTGGAGCAATAGGCGAAGACTCCTGCGGGAATTGGCGTTCAGTGAAGACCCCACAGGCGAAGCCGAGGAGGCTTCACTAACGCCCCGCGGAAAGCGCAGTCTAGTGCGGAAATCAACAGCGGTTTTTAACAGATCCGTAACATCTTAAACAAAAATAGGGTGAATCAAAAGCTGCCACTTGATTCACCCTTTCAAATATCGGTGTAGGATAGGAGAAAATTTATTATACTGAAAAGTACTTAATTGTACTAAACTGAATATTTACTGTTATAATGTGTTTGAACACTATAGGTGATTCAGTACTTATATTCTTACCGATATACGGGGGCAATATGAGTAACAATAATTGCTTGAAAGCAGGAGGATTTTGGGATGGAAAGTAAAATTGAAGTGATTTCCACCGTGAAAGTGGAATACTCTTCCGATCTTTATAAAATTGTCGACACACTCAATCGAAATCTAAAAAGGGAAAACCTTATGTTTGGTTTGGCTTTAGATGAAGAAAACAAAGATAAAGCAGTCTTCACCATATATCGTACATAAAGAAGTGATAAAATGAAAAAATGGATAATCATTATAAGCACACTCATTTTCATTCTGCTCGTATGGCAGCTTATTTCCATTTACCATACAGCCATGTCGCCTATCCGCGAGGATGAAAATGAAGCTATAGAAATAGCAAAAGAAGAGAAGAACCTACAGACCATAAATGAGGTTTATACATATAATGGTACGACTCCTTACACCATCGTCCAGGGAACGGATGATAAAAATAAAGAAATAATCATCTGGGTGGATGAAAAGAAAAAGATTGCCCTGACAGCAAACGCGAGCGATGGAGTAGCAAAAAAAGATGTAATGAAATATGTCGATACCGACCGAAAACCTTCAGAGATCTTATCGGTGTCTCTAGCAATGGAGAACGATATTCCACTATGGGAAATCAAATTCAAAGATCAGAATGACCGATATAATCTGTACTACATTAAGTTTGAAGATGGAGAGTATTATCAACGTATAACGTTTTAATCGTAGCGGGAGGAATAAGAACCATGAAATTAGCCAAACGAGTATCAACCTTAACACCATCTACTACATTGGAAATTACAGCAAAAGCAAAAGAATTAAAAGACGCAGGTCATGACGTTATTGGTCTTGGAGCAGGGGAGCCGGATTTTAATACGCCTGAACATATTTTAGATGCTGCAAAAAAAGCGATGGATCAAGGGCTTACCAAATATACGCCATCAGGTGGATTGCCTGCGTTGAAAAAGGAAATAATCAGCAAATTGGAAAGAGACCAGAAGCTTTCCTACAAGCCTTCTGAAGTAATTGTCTGCACAGGGGCAAAGCATGCCCTCTATACCTTATTCCAGGTTCTGTTGGACAAAGATGATGAAGTGATCATTCCAACACCGTATTGGGTAAGCTATCCGGAACAAGTGAAGCTTGCAGAGGGAGTTCCTGTCTATGTGGAAGGAAAAGAAGAAAACCATTTTAAAATTACTGCTTCCCAGCTGAAAGAAGTCATAACATCCAAAACCAAAGCACTTATTCTGAATTCACCAAGTAATCCCACTGGGATGATCTATACAAAAGAAGAGCTGCAGGAACTTGGCAAAGTGTGTCTTGCGCACAATGTACTGATTGTATCAGATGAAATATATGAAAAGCTTTTATACGATGGGAATGAGCATATTTCCATTGCCCAGTTATCACCTGAGCTGAAGGATGCGACAATCATCATAAATGGTGTATCCAAGTCTCATTCCATGACTGGCTGGAGAATTGGTTATGCTGTTGGAAATGCCACCATCATCAGTGCAATGACAAACCTTGCAAGCCATAGCACTTCCAATCCCACTTCCATTGCCCAATACGCTACCATTGCAGCATATGCAGGGTCACAGGAAGATGTGGAAGTGATGCGTAAAGCTTTCGAGGAACGACTCAACATCATATTTGAAAAATTAAATGCGATTCCAGGCTTCTATTGCATAAAGCCTCAAGGGGCATTTTACCTATTCCCAAATGCATCTGAAGCTGCTAAAATGGCCGGTTTTCAGGATGTGGACAGTCTGGTAAAAGCTTTGCTTGAAGAAGAAAAGGTGGCATTGGTTCCAGGTTCCGGCTTCGGAGCAGACAACTACGTACGCCTTTCCTACGCTACAAGCCTAGACCAACTGGAGCAGGCTGTTGAACGTATTGCACGTTACATGGAAAAAGTAACAGTGAAGTGATAATGAGGGAAAGGGAAGCAGACTTAAAAGTGTTTGCTTCCTTTATTCATGGCTTGTATAATATAGGTTATGTACATAACAGTAAGAAAAAGTTGCTAGAACAAGGTTGGAGGGAACATTAGAGTGAAGACAACAATTAAAGAAGTATATAAGCATGTAGGAGAGGAAGTAACGATTGGTGCCTGGATTGCAAACAAACGTTCAAGCGGAAAAATCGCCTTCCTACAATTGCGTGATGGCTCCGGCTTCATTCAAGGAGTAGTGGTGAAAGCAGAGGTAGCAGAGGAAGTATTCCAAAGCGCAAAATCCGTGACTCAGGAAACATCCGTCTATGTCAAAGGTATTGTACGTGAAGATGAGAGATCACCATTCGGATACGAATTGGGTGTTACCGGACTTGAAGTGATCCATGAAGCAGTTGATTATCCAATTACACCTAAAAACCATGGTACTGAATTTTTAATGGATAACCGTCATTTATGGCTGCGTTCCAAAAAGCAGCATGCAATCATGAAAATCCGTAATGAAGTAATCCGTGCGACGTATGAATTCTTCAACGAAAATGGATTTGTAAAGGTAGATCCGCCTATCCTGACAGGAAGTGCTCCTGAAGGGACATCAGAGCTATTCGCAACGAAATACTTTGATGAGGATGCGTATCTTTCCCAGAGTGGTCAGCTTTATATGGAAGCGGCAGCTATGGCTTTAGGAAAGGTATTCTCTTTTGGACCGACTTTCCGAGCGGAAAAATCCAAAACACGCCGTCACCTCATTGAATTCTGGATGATCGAGCCAGAGATGGCATTCATCGAATTTGATGACAACCTGAAAGTGCAAGAGGAGTATGTTTCCTATATTGTACAGGCTGTTCTAAGAAACTGTAAGCTTGAATTGGGCGTTTTGGATAGAGACGTTACAAAGCTTGAAAAAATCAAAGCACCGTTCCCTCGCATTTCCTATGACGATGCTATCAAGTTCCTGAACGAAAAAGGATTTGATGATATCCAATGGGGCGATGATTTTGGTTCTCCACATGAAACGGCTATCGCAGAAAGCTACGATATGCCAGTATTCATCACTCATTATCCAATTGGCATCAAACCGTTCTACATGCAGCCGCATCCAGAACGTGACGATGTAGTATTATGTGCAGACCTGATTGCACCGGAAGGCTATGGCGAGATCATCGGTGGTTCCGAACGTGTCCACGATTTTGATTTGCTGAAGCAGCGATTGGAAGAGCATAACCTGGATTCTGATGCATACAAATGGTATTTGGAATTACGTCAATACGGTTCCGTACCACACTCAGGCTTTGGTCTTGGACTAGAGCGTACAGTGGCATGGATCAGCGGAACGGAACACGTTCGTGAAGCCATTCCATTCCCAAGACTATTAAACCGTCTGTATCCATAATATGATAAAACCACTTGTTCCCATAACAAGTGGTGTCAGACTGTAGACAAACGCGAGGTAATTCGAGGTTGTCTACAGTTTTTTTGTGTACCTTGATAATATTGCCCGTTGATTTCCGTTCCAGGCACTGCGCTTATCCTTAGGCGGTCCGGGAGCCTCCTCGACGCTGCGCGTCTGCGGGGTCTCCCTTGTCCCTTCCTCCCGCAGGAGTCTCCGTGCCTTCCACTCCAATCAACTGAGTATTCTAAACTTTTTGTGGAGCGATAATCCTGTGTATTTTAACAAGTGCTTTTTTTATTCTCATTCTTCCTTTCCCATTGAATAAGGATTCAGATTTATCACTGAGAAGTTTAATACAATGATTTATTTATTATTTATATTACGCATTATTGTTGCAGGTTCGCCCCTGTTGATTGGAGTGCAAGGCATGAGACTCCTGCGGGAGCAGCGTGTCAAGGGAGACCCCGCAGGCGCAGAAATGCGCCGAGGAGGCTCCCGAGGCCGCCATGGATAAGCGAATGCCTGGAACGGAAATCAACAGGGTGTTTAACGTCGACACCTTATTTTCAAGGTAGCCTGATATTAATTCCATGTTATAGCTTTTCTTAATTTTTCCTTAGAAGAAAAGGTATAAATTTGTTATACTTAGTCATGAGGTGTCTCCTAATGAAAAAAGAGCAATTTATTGAATTTTTGGAGGAAGGGAATCTTTCCATTCCAAATTACTTACTGAACAATTACGTAAAACTGGGCTTAAATGAAAAAGAGTTTCTACTCATCCTTCATGTTCATTCTTTCGTGGAAAGCGGAAAAATCTTTCCTACCCCAATGGAAATAGCAGATAAAATGACGATAGATCCTACAGAATGCATGGAAATCCTGCGTCATCTACTACAAAAAGGGTATCTTGCCATCAGTGATGAGATGGACGAGTACTCCATCAAATACGAACGTTATTCCATCCAGCCCTTATGGGAAAAAATGATTAGGTTTATGCTAGAGAAAAACAAACAGGCAACCATTCAATCCAATAAAGACGATGAAATCAATCTATATACAATTTTTGAGCAGGAATTCGGACGACCATTGTCACCGTTTGAATGTGAAACGCTTGGTATGTGGATGGACCAGGACTACCATGATCCCACCATTATCAAAGCTGCCTTGCGAGAGGCTGTAATCTCGGGGAAACTGAATTTTCGATATATTGACCGTATTCTTTTTGAATGGAAAAAGAATGGCATCAAAACACTCAATCAGGCAAACGAATATGGCAAGAAATTCAGAAAGTCCAATATTCCTTCAAAACAGCAGAACCAGGTGCCAATGAATAAACCTAATAAAAACACGGTTCCATTTTATAACTGGCTGGACTAAAGATCAATCAGCTTAGGAAAACGGACTATCGCCGTTTTCCTTTTTATATTAAGAATCAAAGCAAGAAGGGCAGGGCATGTCGATGCTTAATTTAAAACAGGTCAATGAAGTCGTGGAAGTGATGGGGGAGATGTTCCCCGATGCACATTGTGAATTAAATCACCGCAATCCATTTGAACTCGTCATTGCCGTAGCTTTATCCGCACAATGTACCGATGCACTAGTAAACAAAGTAACCAAAACATTATTTGAAAAATATAAAAAACCAGAAGATTATTTAGCCGTTACTTTGGAAGAGCTTCAGCAGGACATACGATCTATCGGATTGTTCCGCAACAAAGCCAAAAACATCCGGAGTTTATCGCAGCTTCTACTTGATGAATACGATGGAGAGGTTCCACAGGATCGAGATGAGCTTGTAAAGCTTCCTGGTGTAGGGAGAAAGACTGCAAATGTTGTTGTATCCGTAGCATTCGGAGTACCCGCCATCGCGGTGGATACGCATGTAGAACGGGTCAGTAAAAGACTTGGAATCTGCAAGTGGAAAGACAGTGTGCTGGAAGTGGAAAAAACGTTGATGAAGAAGATTCCAATGGATAAATGGTCCGACACACATCATCGTTTGATCTTTTTTGGAAGATACCATTGCAAGGCTCAAAATCCGCAATGTGACAGTTGTCCATTGCTTGAAATGTGCCGTGAGGGCAAAAAGAGAATGAAAAGGAAAGTTAAATGATGAGAGCGCCTACAGCCTTCGTGCATCCTCTGTATTATGCAGAAAGCGAGGAGGTCGAGACAGGACGCTTTAATTGGCAGTCAAGTTTGACTGTCCCGTTCAAATATGATATTGCATATGCTCTCGGTCTTGCTCCGTCAAATCTCCCATGGGAACACCATACAGAGACGGTACCGCTATTGTTTCAATTATGGAAGGAGAAAGAAGTGAAACTTAACACCCTTCATAATAAAAGAGAGCGTTCTGATGTGAAGGTCCATGTAATAGGGGGAATTGCGTTACTACTTCAAGCGATATTCTGGATGAACCAGGTGCCGGTGCGTTCATTGGCGGATTGGGAAAAGGAGATATCGCAACTGCCAGAAATACCAGTAAATATAGAAGAGCGTCTTGATTTTGTCATGAAAAAACCGGAATTGTATCACTCCTTTATACAGCTACAGCAGCTTTTTACAGAAAGCAGCAAACTGTTCTATAAAATGCAGGCAATACAAAAAAGGTAGGACCCAATGTATCGGGTCCTACCTTTTCTTTAGTCCTCATCATTATTGTTAGTGTTCTGACCACGGTTTCGGCCTTCGCCACTACCGTCTTCGCCATCACCGGTTCCACCCCCAGTATCGCCACCAGTACCGCCACCAGTACCGCCACCAGTATCGCCGCCAGTACCGCCGCCAGTACCGCCACCTTCACCAGTACCGCCACCTTCACCAGTACCTTCGCCGTCACCTTCGCCGCTACCTTCACCAGTACCTTCGCCGTCACCTTCGCCATCACCTTCGCCATCACCTTCACCAGGAGGAGTTGGAGGGAGCTCAGGAATGACTTCTTCCTCTTCTACAAGCTCAGGAACCTGAACGGACTGAGTAGCAGGGTCGCTTCGGCTTTCTTTGTTGTCATCAAGGAATGCGGTGATTTCAAATGTAAATGTTGCCCCTGGGTCAGGATCATTCACTGCCAATCCAAGCTCTTTGGTGACAGTTAATGCTTGAGGGGATCCCTCGTTCACTGCAACTTTTACATCAAAGCTTACATTTTCCAATTGATCTTCTGGGTAATCCCAATTTAACAGAATTTGATTGGTAGCTTCGTCATAAGAAGCTGTAAAGTTTGACGGACTAGCAAGCTTCTCAAATTCTTTTGATACTTTCGTAGGTTCCGTACCTTTGACGAAATACTCATTTGTAATACGATCTTTCGGAGTGAACTCACTCGCTTTAAGCGGTGGATTCGATCCTTTTTCTATAGCAACTCTTACAACACTTTTCGGGACAGGGAAGTCCGCCTTATCTTCATCTGTCGTGGAGACATGCTCCATTAGCTGCCTGAATATTTCTCTCGATAAATACTGATCCTCAGATCCGGATGCAATACTTCTTAAGTAGTTATCTTCGCCGCCCTTGTTGAAACCGGTCCAAACAGCAGCTGTGTAGGACGGGGTGTATCCTGCAAATAGTGTACTTGGAGCTGCATCTGCTGGAATATCATACTTTTGCAGATCATCAGATGAAAAGTTGGTAGTCCCCGATTTACCTGCAAGGTTCAACCCTGGTACATTTGCTGCACGTGCCAAACCAGTTGTTATGGATGTTTTAAGCATGTCTGTAATCATGAATGCGGTAGAATCTTTCATCACTACCTGCGATTCCTTATTTAAACTAACACTCTTGCCATCCTGGAATACTACCTTAGTTACAGCAAAAGGTTCTGTGTAAACCCCGCTATTCCCAAATGGTGCATATGCTCCAGCTAGTTGAAGAGGGGAGATACCGCGATTGAAACCACCGATCGAGTATGCTTCCGGAATATCTTCGCCTAGTGGAATGCCAAGCTTCACAGCAAAGTCGCGCGCTTTATCAGCTCCAACCTCCTGAAAGGCTTTCAGAGCTGGAATATTACGTGAATCTGCAAGATGCTCACGAATACTCATGACACCTTTATGTTTTTTGTCCCAGTTGTTGATTGGTGCACCGTTGGAATAAGTTACCGGCTCATCATCGATTTGTTGGTAAGTGGACCAGTCCAGATGCTCGATGGCTGGGCCATAGTCCAATATCGGCTTGATGGCAGAACCTGGCTGTACGCGAATATCTGTTGCATAATTCAAGCCTGTTTTTACATGGTTGCGACCGCCGCCGATTGCACGGATTTCACCGGTTTTCGTATCAATCAAAGATACTCCAGCCTGGAAATCTTCATTTTCTGGATACGCAATGCCGCTCTCATCAGATAGCAGGTATTCAACATGCTCCTGGGCATCCACGTCTAATGTTGTATAGATTTCCAAACCATCTGCCTGGGGATCTACTTCTCCAAGCTGCTCGGAAATCTCTTCGATTACCCGATCCATGAAAGCATTGTATTTATTGGAGAAATTGGTTTTTTCCACATCGCTTGTCAATGTTGCGTCAATAGGTGTTGCTTTTGCTTCATCCGCTTGTTCCTGCGTAATTTTTCCATGCTGTACCATTAAGCCAAGAACAATATTACGACGTTTTTCTGCATTTTCCGGATTCGTCAATGGATTGTAGTTGTTTGGACTTTGAGGAAGGCCAGCAAGCATGGCTGCTTCATGCAGCTCCAATTCGTCCAAAGATTTACCGTAATAGTTTTTAGCCGCTTTCGCGATTCCATATGAATAATTGGAAAAATAAATTCTGTTTAAATACATTTCAAGAATCTGCTCTTTTGTGAATCTTGATTCCAATTCGTAAGCAAGATAGAATTCCTGCGCTTTTCTTTTTAAAGTTTTGTCTGTGGATAAGAAGGATAATTTCACTAACTGCTGTGTAATCGTACTGCCGCCTTCTGCACCGAAACCACGTGTTACGTTTGCAAGGACAGCTCCTGCAAGACGACGGTAATCCACTCCTTTATGTTCAAAGAACCGTACATCCTCCGTAGCTAGAAATGCATCTTGTACAAGCTGTGGTATCTCATCATATTCGACATATTCCCTTGCTTCATGTCCGCCGATTTCAGCAGCCAATTCACCATTTCGGTCATAGACCTTGGATGGGACTGGAACCTTTAGCAATGTCTCATCAAGAGGGGGGGTATCTTTTACATAGTACGCAAAAGTGCCGATTCCTGTAAGAAGCCCGACGATACCAACAACCAGCACCGTCAGAAAAATCTTTTTAAAGAGGTTTTTTCTCTGATTCTTTTTCGGTCCCTTTTTTGCACTTTTTTCTTCTTGTAATGCTTTTCTTCTCTGTTCTCTAGATTGATAATTATCTGCCATGTAACAGACCTGCCTTTCTCCGCTTTTGCCGTGATTCAGGGGTTAGCAATAGACATTGTCTATTATTTTAATATAATCAATTCTTGGCTGAAAACCTATAGGTATCAAGTACCCGTCCTTTTCAACCTCAAGCTTTGTAATTGATTTTCTTTCCCCAGCTTCTTTTCTCTCCCAGTAATAAAACAACCTTTCAGCCGGCAGCAAATAGACTTCATTAAAAACACGGAACAATAATATGACGAAACAGATTCCATTTTGTTTCACTACCTGCTGCATATGTTGAATCTGATGTTCATGGAAATTCTGAAGTGGGAAGGAAGTTTTATTTTTGGTTTCCTTTGCTTCAAAATCAATATATTTCCCTTTGTATACACCATTAAAGTCAGTGGTGGATGCCTGTTTGAAGTAAGCTTCCTTGATGACCGCCGCACTTCTTTTCGGATAATGGACATCTACAATCTGAATTGGTGTGGGCTTTTTATGGACAACAGCAATCTGATGATGCAGATAGTACAAATTGGATTCTTGCAAGTCGTCTTCGAGTGTCATTCCTCTGTTTCCGTATAGGACGGGAGCCTTGTTCTTGGAAGATGTATTTGCGGTTGACTGAAATACTTTTCCGTTTGGGTATCGGATATTCATAAAATTCCCCCTATAGACCAAAACTAACCTTATCTAGGAAAAAAACGTCAAATTTATTTGGCGAAACACCACATGCCTGTGCAAGGAGGAAAAGAATTGAGTCTTTCTTCGGTGCTTCAAAGCTATCATTCCATTGGTGAAAAAAGGAAGAATAATGTATATTCCTTTCAAGAAAATAAGTTTATCACTAGTATTAAAAAAAATACAGCAAAACATAATTTTGATAATATCTCCCGTACAAAGGCATATGCCAGTTTTTATGAGCGGAACAAAAGAATCAAATGGGCATTTTTAGCCAGTATGGTTTCCCGTAATGCCGGATGGAATATGACAGACCTGGAAGGCCGCTGGTTTACCCTTGCACTTGATTGGCAGCAGCGGTTTCCCTTGTTCTATACGTATGAGCTTGCAAATTGGATGATTTTTCAGGATGCCTATCCGCAACTATTAATATATGAACTATCCTCCTATTATAACAAATCATATTTCCATCTATTAAAGGAGTTCGGCGTTTCCTGTTTCATGGAATATGAATGGCTGGAGTTCTGGGGGGAAGGGGATGAAGAACGCTTAATTACTTCCCTGATCATCAATGAACAAAACCTTATTCAAAATCCTGTACTTCAAAGTCGCACACTAAAAAAGAAAGTCTTTAAGACCATGGTATACTCTTTTCAGGATCTGGGGCATTTCAGTTGTGTATTATTCCCGACACTTGAAGGAAAGCTGTATGGTTATTCCGTCCATGGGTTTCAAAAGCTGCCCAACAGAATAGATTTGGGAAAAAGACTGGCTGCACTGTTATTTTCACCTGAGCATCATGAATCCTTTCACCAATTCTCAGTCCATACCGAGCATACAGGGTCTAGGAGGGATTATGAACAGTACATAAATAACAGGCTTCTTCGCGAAACACCGATATTGAGGTCTGTCTATCCGGTTATTAGTCACGAAAAACTAAATCAGGAGGATTGGATTTTTAAAGGAGCTAAAAAGCTGGAGAAGTGGAGGCAGCCTTGCCAAAGAACCCCTAAACAGGAGGATCTGACAAAATGGTTTATCCATAAACAGCACCAGATGCATGGACTGATCGCTTTAAGGAATTGGTTGTAAATAGAGGCTTTTGAGTGATTACTCTCGAAGAAACATTAAAAAAGGTTATTAGTTATTAGACTTCTATTTGAGGGATTCTTGCTCAAAAGGTCCGATAGAATGTTGCTAATGGACTTCTCAAAGGGATTCCGCCACAAAAAGGCCAATAGAAAGCCAATAACGAAATTTTCAATGGAATTTCCGGAAAAAAAGGCTGTCCAGAAAGTCATGAAAAAACTGTCTGGACAGCCTCTTGCTATTTTCTTATGTCGAAGGACGATTCGGTCCGCCTAATTTCTTGTCTAATTGTTCAGGTGCATTCTCTGCAGCATTTCGATTGTGCTGATGTTGGCTTTGTTGTTTGCTATTCCGTTTTTTTGCCATCATACAAACCTCCTATTTGTTGTAGTGAATTTGCTTTTATATTTTCTCCTGTACCGACAAAAACATGCAATATCGCAGAAAAACACTTTCTTTGGCGAATTAGTTCTAGTTTTGTCACATGGGAAGGTGGAAGGGAAAAAGCGGCGAAATGTAACAATAATAAAGTATGGAGGGGATTATTATGTCCAATGTTGTATCACGCTATGATGTCTCTAAGTTGTTTGATGATATGATGCTGCAAATGGATGTGCTGGAGCAAACCATGTCCAATTCCATGAAAATCGAACGAGAAGAAATGGAAGAAGTCATGAAGGATCAGATTAAACGGTTGCATTATACATTGGATGAAGTGGAAAAGGTAATGAAGGAACAGAAAAATCATAAGATGGAGACGAAGCCTGCTATCCCGTTCAATCAACGTGCCTATTCTGTTTCTGTGTAGAAAATATCATTTTTATGGTACTATTTATTGCTAGAGGTGAGAAGATGGAAAGCACTAGCAGTAATGTATTGACACTGACGCAAAAGCTATTGGATTTTATAGAGGAAATTGAATCTCGGTTTATTCACACACAGGAGAACAAAGTGGAGCCTGATTTTTTTAACGAGGTAAAACCTTTTGCCGATGAAGTGCATGCTCTCCTGTTGGAATGGGAAAAGGAGACGGTGGAGTGGATAGGGATTGCGGCCCCTAAATATATACATTCGCAGCAGATTGTCAGCACGGTGGAAAATGTTAATCATGTAACGGTCCAGTGTTTCTACCCGGATACCCGTGAGAAAAGGTTCAAAGGGATGATCCAATCTATCCGTTATGTATTGAATGATATACTGTCAAAAAAATAGTGAAAACAAGTGCCTGTACCCTCGTGGGGCAGGCACTTGTTTTCTTTATCTTTCCTTCTCTTTTTGAATGGTAACAGGGCGGTTTCCGTTTTTGGCAGAAGGCTCTATTGCAAATTCCGCCTTTTCAAATACCTTTTTTTCTGCAGGGGCAGATCCTATTGTAGGTTCATGTCCTTTTTTCTTGTGCTGAAAATGTTTTCCACGGCTCATCGTTCATTCCTCCTTTTATCCTTTTTATTGTTCCTCAATTTTTCAGGTTCATTACATTGAAAATAAAAATGGAGATCCTGATGTGGGATCTCCTGTCAAAAAAGCATATCATGTTAATTCTAAAATATCTTCGAAGGTTTTTGGCGGAACTGCACCTTTTTTCTCTAGCTCTTTGATAAGGCATCGAAACTGTACAATCGATAATTCTTCCCGTAAATAAAGCTGTCTGGCAAAATCCATTAACTCATTTTCTTCCATTGGTTCATAGCTTTTACAAGAAACAAATTTGTGATGAAGTTCTTCTAGTACCACCAAAACATCCCCCCACTTTGAAGTTACTTTTATAGTAGCATGGGATTTGAATTTTTCTTGTTTTTGAAAAAATGAAATATCCGACAAAATGGGACATAAAATATAAATATTTCCAATAGAATGAGGGAGGTTGACCGATAAGGTAAGATAGGCACGTTTCCCAACTGTCATTCATATGTTATGGATAGAGCCAGATAAGAGGAGGGATCTGAATGTTTAGGAGAATGCACAGAAGACCTAGACATTTATCATATAATAGGAATATGTCTTTATTGAATCAACTGCCATTTATGCAGAATATGATGCCTTTTATTAATAGCGGCAGCTTTCCAGGTATGACAGCAGGATTCCCTTTTAACGGAGGGATGGAAGGCTGGAATCAGGAGGCGTTCAGCCAGAATGGGATGAACATGTTTTCCAATCAGGGGATTCCGAACCAGAATTTCCAAGGGATGCCGGGGTTCCAAGGATTTCCGTTTCAGCAGAATGGAATGATGGGGCAGAATGGTATCTTGCACCAAGCTGGATTCCAGAACGGAATGCAGCCTGGCGTAAATGGTATGTCAATGCTTCCCGCACAGGGTGGCATGCCACAGGGAATGAATATGTTCCCGCAAACACCATTCATGAATCCTTATCCGACGCAAAATCAGAACAATAAACCACAATCCTCACAGGTTCAATCGTTTATGAATCAGTTCAAAGGGCAGGATGGGAATGTGGACATGAAGAAAATGATGGATACAGCGGGCCAGATGATGAATACGGTAAATCAGTTGAATAATATGGTAAAAGGAATAGCAGCCACGTTCAAGGCTTAAAAAAGGATGCCGGGATAGTGGCATCCTTTTTTAATTCAGATCTGTTCGTAAAGATTTTTGGCCTCGTTTATTTTGTAGGACAAGTTTTCTGAAGTTACAATAATTCATAAACCTCATTCAAATTTTGAAGACGGGGGAAATCCTCCGACTCCAATGCATGCTTCATTTCATCTGGGAGAGAATGATTGAGAAACTGAATCTGCTCGTCGTTCAACTCGTTGATAAAGGAAACAGTATTCTCATATCTTTTTTCATGCATCTTTAGAATAATACTGTTGGCGATCTCCCTGTCTTCACCGTAAGAGGTGAGAATCTCCTGTAAGTAGCCGAGTGGCTTATTCATGATAATCACCCTTTGCTTTCCCATCAAAAAAGAAGTTATCGAGCTTTTCTTCTTCCTGATGGTTTAGAGAGGAGCTGTAATAGGGATTTTCCACTTTCTCTTTTTCATCCAGGTTTGTCTTAATGACAAGGGACGGAGAAGTAGAAGGACTGGCATAGATCTTTTTGTATTTTTCCACGAAGAACACCTCCTTGTCTTTATGTTTTGTAGGGATGGGAAAAGTATGTGGGGAGAGAGCTATCAGAAGTTACCAGAAGTAAGAAAGAAGATTTGTGGAAAAATAGTCGATAGGTTCATTCATTCAAAACAAAGTGAATAGGAGGAGTTAAAATGACAAATCGCAACGATAACCGGGAGCGGAAAAATAAGTATCCCAACAATAAGGGAGATGTGGAAGCCTCAAAGGAAATATCGAGCATCCAACAGGATTCCACTCCAGAGGAAAATCCAAAGTACGGATCCAAATCACATAAAAACTAACAAAGACGACGCCACGCATATGTGGCGTCGTTCTCTGTATTCAGTCTTCGATTCTGATTTGCCTTTTTGATTTTTTGGGGAAACGGATTTGTAGAAGTCCATCGCGGTAGTTTGCCTGCAGTGCACTGATCTTCACATATGACGGAATAGGAATACTGCGGCTGGATCTGTTGGCGGAATAGCTTTTGGAATATACATGGGTTCCTTCATCAGAAGTTTCCAGGATCTCTGTATGATCCACACTGATCGTAATGTACCTGTCGAAGCTTTCAATCGTAATTTGTTCTTTTTTAACTCCTGCCAATTTGCAATGGATGGTATATTCCTGCTCGGATTCTGTTGTTTCGATTGGAAATGTAGCGTTAACGAATGAATGGCCGAAAAAATCATCCATTTGCCGTAAAAGCCCTTTGATTGGAGAACTGCTAAAAAAGGAATCAATGGATTGAAGAATGTCAGTTTGGGGTGGTCGTGATCCTTTTTTTGGAGTTAAGTCGGAATTCTTGTCTTTCATCATGAAGCTCCTTTCAAGTCATGTTAGTTATCTATATGAAGAAATGGGTTGGAAAGGTTCCACTTTTAATAAAGGCTATATTAAGGAATGAATGGAAAAAACTCATGGAAAGAGAATACAAACTATGATACGTTTGGACTAACAACCTTACCCGAAGGAAGATAACGTATGCTGCTATTGAAAAATACATATTTCTTGAAAGTACTTAAGGTCGTTTTTCCCCTGACGATTTTAATTTTGATTTACATAGAAGGAACAAAACAGATGCGTGCTGTGAATATGTCCCTTGTTTTGCAGAAAATACAGGAAATCGGACTCCCTTGGTTTCTCTGGATATTTTTGTTAGGTGTATTTGCTGTTGCCACCATGATTCTTTATGATGTTTATCTAATTAGGAAGTTGAACGTCCGTGTTCCAAAATGGAAAATAATGGTACAAGGTTTTTCTGCAAACGCTTATGCAAACTTTTGGGGATTTGGCGGTTTTGCAGGGGTCGGATTACGAACTTTGTTTTACCGGAAATATACAGGGAATATCTCCTTTTTCCTTAAGTCGGTCACCATTCTATTACCCTACATGTTAGTTGGATTATCTTTTTTTGCATGGATAGTCCTGGCTAATGAATGGTATGCCCCTATCATTCTTCATGATTATCCGATAATAAAGCTGCCACTGCTGATTATGTGTGGCTACGGCATTTTTATTGTAGCTGCCGGATACTATACAAAAAGAGTGACAAACCACACTCAATTGACTTTAGTGGCCATCTCGCTTATTGAATGGGGATTTGCCGCGTTTCTATTTTTTCAGATTGCACTTGCCTTGAATGTTCAGATGCCTCCTCATATTGTCTTCCTCCTCTTTTTTATGGCCGCCATCTCCGGAGTATTGAGCACAGTGCCTGGAGGAGTGGGAGCTTTTGATTTTGTCATACTTGTAGGAATGGCGAGTTTCGGAAATTCAGAAGAAAAAGCATTGGCACTCCTATTTTTATACCGGCTGGTTTATTATGTGATTCCCTTTCTGATCAGTACTATGTTTTTAGGGCATTTTCTATATAAAGAAAAGGTATGGAGAACTATTATTCCGGACAAAGAAGCATTTTCATCAGCATGCCATCGCATATTATCAGTTTGGGTATTGGTGGTTGGCGTCCTGCTGCTGCTTTTCCCTGTGGTTCCGGCATTCATTCATAGGGTGAAGCTTGCAGACCAGTTCCTAGCCCTTGAGTTACTGCAAATTTCCCAGCAGTTCTCCATTGCAATCGGAATCATCCTTTTGGTACTTGCCAGAGCGATAGAAGATAAGGTCAGAAGAGCCTATTACTTTACCTTTGTTGTTTTAATAATTGGAATGTTTGTCAGTTTTTCAAAAGGGTTTCATATGTGGGAGGTGGTCCTTCTCCTCGGTGCACTCTTGCTTTTGTATGGTTCCAAACGGGAATTCCATCGTTCTGTCAGTCAGTACACCTTAACCAAGATAATTATCGATGGATGCATTCTTTTTTGTATTTCCTTATTGTATGTACTAGTTGGGTCCCTTCAAATCGCATATCTGCGGAAAATGGTGTCAGGCAGATTGAAGGATCTTTTTGCTCTTCATCCGCAGGCACTGATCCAGGATGTGGCAGTTGGTACTGCTATTGCCGTTGTTCTCTTATATTTTGGGTTGTATTTTAAAAGAAATAGCAAATCCAACTCACTCTTCACTAAGGCAACGGGGGAAGAAAGGGAAGACAGATTAACAGGTGGAAAGTTGCTGTTCTCGGAAAAGCCTCTTTACGTTTTCTCCACTGATACAGCTATGGTGTATTATCAAAAGTGGAAGGATTCCCTCATACTCATCGACGATACAAGCCCGCTGGACAGGGGAGCTCTGATTTATATGGAAAAGGAAGCAGATCGATATGGATATACGCTGATACTTCAGGGATTTCATAAGCTTGATGCTGCTGATTTGAGGGAGATAGGGTATTACTGCTTGCGGGAAGAAAAGCACTTTTTCTTCTTTTCGCAGCAATTTCCACAATTGGAAGCAAAATTCTTGATAAAACAGCTTGTCCGAACCACTAAAAAGGTGGTAAGATAGATGTCTTTTCTTTTGATTTATGGTACAATAAGGATTGGAAGAGATTGTATAACGATGGTGTCCGGTAACATGGATGCATCTTTTTTAATCATTTTTTAAAATAATATTATTTTTTCCTCGTATTTTGGAATACTAAAAGTATATTAGTGTGGATGTAGTTTGCCCCACCTCAAAAGATAGGAGAGTGGCACTATGGCGTTTGGAAGAAGAGAAGTAGAGGAAATCGTAACAGACGAAACAAAGATTTGGGTTTGTGAATCGGAAGACTGCAAAGGTTGGATGAGAGACAACTTCAAAAGCAGTGAAACACCTTCTTGTCCTTTGTGTAAAAGCGGGATGAAAGAGTCCACCAAAGTTTTAGCAGTCATAAATAACTATAGTCAAAATCAAAAAATGTAAATATTGCAGAGCAAAAATAACCATGCCTTAAAGGAGGCATGGTTATTTTTATTGCCAGTACAGGACAGTTAAATTTTACCCTTATCCCAGGTAACAACCCCATCACTTTCCAGAATTCCGAGAACTACATCCCCAATATCCGGGTCCGTATATAGCAGGTCTCTTACACGGAACTTAATATCATCCGCATCTGCCAGTGTGAAGCCTTCACGAAGTTCTATGTAGCTTTCCACATGATATTTACGGCCTTCCTGAAGAATTCGGATATTCTTGATGTCTACTACATCCGGATCAGAAAGAATCATGTCGATGATTCTATCTTCCACTTCTTTCGGTGCTGCAACACCAATCAGGCCAACCGTATTTTCATAGCCGATTTTTAAGGCGATGCCTATCAATAGTATCCCGATCAGAATCGTTCCAACTCCATCAAGAAAATACAGTCCGGTGAAGTGCGCGATCAATATCGTTACCAGGGCTAGCGCAGCTCCAAATGTTGCGATGATATCCTCGTAGAAGACAAGCCTGGTTGGTGGTGATGCAAGACGAACATTTTTGAATGCTCCGATCAACACACCGCCGCCACTGTTTTCTGTTCTTGTTTCTTTCGCAATCTCCTTTGCAGCTTTAATCAGGACGAGTCCGTCAATGAAGACAGCAATGATCAAAATGACACTGTTCAAGATGATGTTTGTGGATTCTTTTGGATGAACAATTAGCTCCCATCCCTTAATGATCGTTTCATACGCCATAATCGAGATGACGATTACAGCGATTAATACAAATAGGTTAACAACACGTCCGAAACCAGTTGGGAACCGTTTGGTTGGTGCTTTCTCCGCTAGCGCACTCCCTAAAAAGACAAATCCCTGGTTGGTGGCATCAGCCAAGGAGTGGAAAGTGGTGGCAAGCATGGTTCCACTGCCGCTATAAATTGCCGCAATCCCCTTGATGATTGCCAGCACCGTGTTTGCCATAGCCGCAATCCCCGAAGATTTATTTCCTTTTTTTAATAGTTGAAAAAAACTCATACCATCACCCTCACATATGACCTATTTTATTCTTTTGCCTATACCCCAAAAAATATGTAAACCAATCCCTCCATCCAAAATTCTAAGTATTTATTCATTATATAGTAGAAGGGAATATTTTGGTAAGTGATATATATGCCTGATTTCATATATTAACCAATTCTCCCCCCTT
Organism: Sutcliffiella sp. NPDC057660; assembly: GCF_042800035.1. NCBI lineage: Bacteria > Bacillati > Bacillota > Bacilli > Caryophanales > Bacillaceae > Sutcliffiella > Sutcliffiella sp. NPDC057660. Next base: position 111,654 of record NZ_JBHVHV010000007.1, on the reverse strand, counting down.
TACGAAGCGAACGCCTATTCGCTAGAATAGAAGGTAGATAAAGAGGTGAAGGAAACATGTGGAGAAAAACAATTCATGAAGTGATAGATTGGATGAAAACTGAGGAATCGATCGCTCAAAATATCGTTCATTGGGAAACAGTTCCGCCAAAGGAAGCGCAATCTGTAACTTTTCCGGAAAATATTGATGACAGGCTTCGCAATGCATTAACTAGCAGAGGGATAACAAGTCTCTATACCCATCAAGCAGCAGCATTTGAAGCGGCTATACATAATAAGCATTTTGTTGCTGTTACACCTACCGCTTCCGGGAAGACGCTCTGCTACAATCTGCCTGTTCTTCAGAAAATCATCGCCAATAAGGAAAGCAGGGCACTTTATCTTTTTCCAACAAAAGCTCTGGCACAGGACCAGAAGAGTGAGCTTAATGAAATCATTACGCAAATGGGTGTTCCTATCAACAGTTATACCTATGATGGGGATACGGCTCCGGCTATCCGGCAGAAGGTGCGAAAAGCTGGCCATGTGGTAATCACGAATCCTGATATGCTTCATTCAGCCATCCTCCCGCATCATACGAAATGGGTGTCCTTATTTGAGAACCTGGAATACATCGTCATTGACGAGCTTCATACGTACCGAGGGGTGTTTGGTAGCCATGTAGCCAATGTCATTCGCAGATTAAAGCGGATTTGCAGGTTCTACGGGAGCAATCCGACCTTCATCTGTACTTCCGCAACAATTGCCAACCCAAAGGAGCTTGCAGAGGAGCTGACAGGGGAGCATTTTGAGCTGATCAGTAATAATGGGGCGCCATCTAGTAAGAAGCATATCGTTTTTTATAATCCGCCGATCGTCAACAAACCTCTGAATATTCGCCGGAGTGCCACGCTCGAAGTAAGGAAGCTTGCAAGCGAATTTCTTCAGGAGAAGATCCAGACGATTGTTTTTGCCAAGAGCAGAGTGAGAGTGGAAATCCTCTTGACCTATCTGCAGGATCTTGTGAAAAACCAGTTAGGCAAAAAGTCGATCCAGGGCTATCGCGGGGGGTACTTGCCAACACAAAGGCGTGAGATAGAAAAAGGTCTGAGAAACGGGGAAATATATGGAGTTGTAAGTACTAATGCGCTTGAACTCGGCGTGGATATCGGTCAGCTTCAGGTTTGTATCATGACGGGTTATCCCGGGACCATTGCGAGTGCCTGGCAGCAGGCTGGACGAGCAGGGAGAAGGCAAGGGGAGGCAGTCATCGTGATGGTGGCAAGCTCCAGTCCCCTTGATCAGTACGTCATTCAGCATCCGGAATTTTTCCTGAAAAGCAGTCCCGAGTCCGCCAGAATCAATCCAAATAATCTTGTCATACTGGTCGATCACATCAAATGCGCGGCATACGAACTTCCATTCAAAAAAGGGGATACCTTTGATGGGGTGGAGCTGGAGGATATTTTGGACTACTTGACCGAAGAGCGGGTGCTTCATGAGAATGGGGGGAAATGGCATTGGATGAACGATGCCTTTCCCGCTCATAACATCAGCCTGCGCTCCGCCTCCCAGGAAAATGTCATCATCATTGATCAGACGGTGGAGCCTGCGAACAAAGTAATCGGGGAGATGGACCGCTTCAGTGCGATGACACTATTGCATGATGAAGCCATCTATCTGCATCAAGGTATCCAATATCAGGTGGAAAAACTGGATTGGGAAGAAAAGAAGGCTTTTGTCAGAGAAGTGAATGTAGACTATTTTACAGATGCAAACCTCGCTGTTTCCCTTGATGTTCTCGAGGTCGACAAACAGAGGAACTACCCTGCAGGAGCGGTTTCCTTTGGAGATGTATCCGTTAAAGCGATGGCGACCATTTTCAAAAAGATTAAATTCGAAACACATGAGAATATTGGTTCCGGACCGATCCATCTTCCTGAAGAAGAGCTCCATACCAATGCCACATGGATCACCCTGGAGGAGAATATAACGGATGCACTTGGTGCAGATGAACTCGAAAAGAGCCTGATTGGGCTTTCACACGCCCTCAAAGCTGTCGCACCGCTTCTGCTCATGTGCGAACCCGAGGACCTTCAAGTCGTACCGCAGGTTAAATCCACATTTGATGAAAAGCCGGTCATCTATTTCTATGACCGTTATCCTGGTGGAGTGGGATTGAGTGAGAAAGCCTATGAAAAAGTGGGAGAGCTTTTTGATAGAGCAAGTGAACTGATCGGAAACTGCCCGTGCAAGAATGGCTGTCCATCATGTATTGGCGCAGATTATGCCTTCGATGACACCAAAGAACTATCGTTACAGCTGTTACAGCAGCTTGTATAAAGGGTGAGTGAAACATGTCTTTCAAAAACAAATTAAATAGAATGAAAAAGCATCTACAGCCTGAGAAGCAAGTGGTGGAAACAGAAAGGAAAGAAAATATTCCTCCTGCATCAAAGGACCAATCTGTTCCGAATGAGAGGGAATGGGAGGCCTATGGTGCGATCCCCTTCCATTTTCACGAGGAGTATTGCATGATCCGTGAAGTGGAGTATCCACTCGATTACAGGCATGGCCGCTATAGCCTCGGTGAAATCCTCCCTGTAATGGAAAATTGGCAGAAAGAGACTGCAGCACACCCCTTATCCGCAAAGGGCCATCTGTGCAAGGATCTGTTCTTCTTTGATACAGAAACGACAGGGCTAAGCGGTGGTGCAGGGACCACGATATTCCTTCTTGGATATGCGAGGGTTCTTGAGGATAAAGTGGTGGTAAGACAGCATCTGCTTCCCTCACCAGGCAATGAGGTCGCTCTCTATCAGAGCTTCCTTCAGGAGGTAGATTATACAACGCTTGTCACTTATAACGGGAAGGCTTTTGATTGGCCTCAAGTCAAAACAAGGCACACGCTTGTTCGGGAACACGTCCCCAAGCTCCCTCTTTTCGGCCATTTCGACCTTTTGCATGCAAGCAGAAGGCTATGGAAGGATACAATGGAGTCGGTTCGTTTGGCAAACGTGGAAAGAGAGATACTAGGCATAAAAAGAGAAAATGATATCCCGGGGTTTTTGGCGCCGATGATCTATTTCGACTTTGTCAAAACGCATGAAATGGAAGGGATCAAGGGCGTGCTGAAGCATAATGAATGGGACGTCCTAACCCTTATCACCCTGTATATTCATCTATCAAAGCTGTTGCAGACGGATTCAGAAACCCGCAATGAAAAAGAAGAATTTGAAGTTGGGAGATGGTTTGATTCGCTCGGGCAAAAACAGGTGGCTGCAAGCATGTATGAAAATATTGTCGAACAATCCTGGGGGGCATCCTATAAATTGGGTCTAATAAAGAAAAGGGAAGAAAAATATTGTGAAGCAATAGAGTTGTTCCTGCAGTCATACAGCCATGAGGAAAATCCGAAAAAGGAAGAGGCAGCCATCGAGCTTTCCATGCTTCTTGAACATAAGGAAAAAGACTATGTTTCCGCACTTTTCTACGCAGAACAAGCCTTTGGTTTCTGGAAGGGAAAACAGCTTTCCGGACGCAGGGGGGAAATTAAAAACAGCGTTAAATATACGAGAAGAATAGAAAGGCTGAAAAAGAAAATGGAAGCCTGAAATAATTTTCGAATTTTGTCAAATAATCTTTTGATTTGTATTGTCAGCGTAACATTTACCATGTAAAATTAAATATTGTGATTTACTATTTAACAAAGGAAAAGCATGGGAGAGAGAGCGTTGTCAAGATTAATTTTGTGTTTGTTTTTTGTTGTTATCGGTCTGACACTTTTTGTATTTTCGAATCTTAAAGAAGATATCTACACGATTTTGCTATAATTTTCATAGGCAAACGAGTATATCTCCGTAAAATAGGTGTTTGTATTAGTACATGTATCACCCTTCTTTCATAGTTTGTTAATGTAAAGAGAAAAACAAAAAATGAAAGGAGATCATAAGTATGTACAACTGCAGACCAAACATGATGGGACCAATCGTTCATCCTACTAAATGTTGTGTAAAGAACTTACAATCCGTAACAGAGGTTACTCACATTCACCCTTCTCACACAACATATGTTAACAACCAAATGTTCCAGCATAAGCACTATTTCCCACACACTGAATCAATGGTTGACTCAGTTTCACACCAAAACTTCAACTGTGGTCCTGGAGCGCCTGGCATGGGTCAAGGAGCACCTGGTCAAGTAATGGGAGCTTTCCAAGGTCCTGGCGGAATGCCTGGAGGTCAAGTATTGGGAGCTTCTCAAGGTCCTGGTATGGGCTATGGCGGCGGAATGCCTGGTGGCCCTGGAATGGGTTACGGCGGCGGAATGCCTGGGCAATGCAAACCTTACGGCAGATAAGCTTTATTGACAAGTCAAAAAAATACGTTACTCTGATTATATAAAGGAACTGGTGAGAAGCCAGTTCTTTTTCTTTTGGGCACATTATACACCGCTGTTGATTTCCGCACTAGGCTGCGCTTTCCGCGGGGCGATTGTGGAGCCTCCTCGGCTTCGCCTGTGGGGTCTCCACTAATCGCTACCTCCCGCAGGAGTCTTCGCCTATTGCTCCAATCACCAGCTAAGCTAGGTACATAAATCAAAATTATTCTTTTACAGAGACTCTGATGTAAAAGGAGAACACCATGAGAGACTAAAAATAGTGTTGTCGTTATGCGTTACATGCCGCCCCTGTTGATTGGAGTGCAAGGTGTGAGACTCCTGCGGGAGATAGCGGTAGACTTGAGACCCCGCAGGCTAGCCGAGGAGGCTCAAGCGCCGCCCCGCGGAAAGCGAACACCTGGAACGGAAATCAACAGGGTGTTAAACGAGGGCACCCTGAATTCCAGGTAGACCCTTGCTCGCATTAAAAATATTTACGAAAAGAACTTTTTAAAAATTTTTGAAATGATCTTAGTTCTTGCGCTTTTGTGCGTACATATCTATTATTAACTTATGAGGTGTCTATGAAAGTACTCGTCCTGACAGGTTATAAATCTCATGAACTCCAAGTGTTTAAAAAGAATGATCCAGCTGTACACTATATAAAAAAGGCCATCCAAAAACGGATTGTCTCTTTACTCGAAGAGGGGCATGAGTTAGAATGGATTGTCATCAGTGGTCAGTTGGGAGTGGAGCTATGGGGAGCGGAAGTGGTCTATGAGCTTCAAACAACCTATCCCGACCTGAAGCTTGCAGTATTTACTCCATTTCTTTTACAGGAAGAAAATTGGAGTGAATCCAATAAAGAGTATTATGAGCTGATTATGTCTCAAGCCGATCATATTGATTCGATTACCAAAAAAAAGTACGAAACGCCTCTTCAGCTTCGCGTGAAAAACCAGTTTCTTATCGATAAGTCGGATGGATTATTGGTGGTTTATGATGAAGAGAGGCCGGGTAATCCTCAATATATGATTGAAATGGCCAAAAGGAAAGCGGCAGGGCAATCTTATCCGATATTCATGATTGATGACTATGAGCTTCAATTGGTGGTAGAGGAAGAACAATTTAATGGACAACATGATTGGTAACTGACTACAAAAATTTACCTAAATCATATTTATAAAAATTACCCAAATACTATTAAAGAGAAATTGACAAGTGCCCCTTTTTTTGAAAAAATAATAAGATAAAAGTGGCACTAGCATTGAGGTGAGGAACTTATGCTATCTGATAAAATCAAATTGACAGCAAAAGAAATTTTGGAAAAAGAATTTAAAGCAGGCATGAGAGGCTATAAGGCTGAGGATGTTGATAAGTTTTTGGACGTGGTGATCAAGGACTATGAAACATTCTATCACGAATATGACCAATTGATGCAAGAAAATGCAAGATTGAAACGCCAGGTGGAGGAAGCTGGCAAAAAGCCGCAGCAGAGCACAAGTAATACCGGCTCCACCAACTTTGATATCCTACGCAGACTTTCCAACTTGGAGAAGCATGTATTTGGCAGCAAGTTATACGAATAACAGTAATTTACAGTTGCATTAATCATTCAGATTTACTATACTATATCTTGCTGACATCAATAGTGATTGGGTAACCGCTACAGTTTATCTGTAGAGGAAAGTCCATGCTCGCACAGGCTGTGATGCCTGTAGTGTTCGTGCCTAGCGAAAAAATAAGCTAGGGTAGTCTGGTATATACTGGGCTAACGGCAGGGAAAGCACCTAAGTCGAGAGATATGGTGTGAATACCTTGAAAGTGCCACAGTGACGTAGTCCGGCAAGAAATTGCAGGAGTGGAACGCGGTAAACCCCTCGAGCGAGAAACCCAAACAATGGTAGGGGCACCTTCTCTATGGAATCCGAACGAATGAGAAGGACGGATAATCTTATATTATCTGTAGACAGATGGTTACCACCTGAGTACAAGGAGCAATCCGTTTGCAGTACAATGGAACAGAACATGGCTTACAGATCGCTATTGATTGGATGTCACATGATAACGATGTAGATTTAAGAATAAGCTCTCCTGATCCCAGGAGAGCTTTTGTATTAAGAAAAGGGTCTTTAATAGAGGCTTTTCTGATAGAATATTGGCTACAATAGATTACATACATATTCGCTTAAAAAAGGTTAGGGTGACAAAATGAAAAACAAATTCAAATTAATTGCAACTGCTGCAATGGGACTGGAATCGCTGGTGGCAAAAGAAGTGAAGGATCTCGGTTACGATTGCACAGTAGATAATGGAAAGGTCATTTTCTACGGGGATGCACTTGCCATCTGCCGTGCAAACCTGTGGCTTAGAACTGCAGACCGCATCAAAGTGGTGGTTGGGGAGTTTAAAGCGACTACATTTGACCAGCTTTTTGAACAAACAAAAGCATTGCCATGGGGAGATTACCTACCAGAGGATGCGGAATTTCCTGTTATCGGGAAATCAGTGAAGTCACAGCTTTCCAGTGTGCCGGATTGTCAGGCAATCGTCAAAAAGGCAGTAGTGAACAAAATCAAGCAGCATTATAACATTCAATCCGACTGGCTGGATGAAAAAGGCGCTGTCTATAAAATTGAAGTGGCAATTCTGAAGGATAACGTCCAACTCACCATCGATGCATCGGGAATTGGGCTGCATAAACGTGGCTATCGCGCGGACCAGGGGGAAGCGCCATTAAAAGAAACGTTGGCTGCAGCCTTGGTGATGTTAACCAACTGGACTCCTGATAAGCCATTTGCCGATCCTTTCTGTGGCTCCGGTACTATTGCCATTGAAGCCGCCCTGATAGGTCAGAATATCGCTCCGGGCTTCAACCGGGATTTCGTCTCCGAGGACTGGCACTGGATTGGCGATGCATTATGGGAAAGAGCACGTCAAGAAGTGGAAGAGAAAGCAAACTACGATCAGCCTCTGGACATTTCCGGATATGATATTGACCACCGCATGATTTCCATAGCAAAGGAAAATGCTTTTGAAGCGGGTCTTGGGGAACTGATCTCATTCAAACAGATGCAGGTTAGTGATTTCACAACGAAAAAAGAGTACGGAGTCATTGTCGGAAATCCTCCTTACGGTGAGCGGCTAGGGGAACGCCCTGAGGTGGAGAAGATGTACCGTGGTATGGGAAAAGCCTTAAAAGAATTGGATACATGGTCCATTTATATTCTTACATCCCATGAAGGCTTTGAGAGCTTTTTCGGGAGAAAGGCTACGAAAAAAAGAAAGCTGTTTAACGGATTCATCAAAACGGACTATTACCAGTATTGGGGCAAGCGTCCGCCTAGAAACATCTAAGGAATTGTTTATCATCCGAGCTCTGGGGGAAATGGTTACAAAGGAGTGATTTCGGTGACAAACACAAGAAAAGAGAAAGAGCTTTTGGAAAGAAATGAAAAGGAAAAAGCCTTCAAGGAAAACGAAAAAAAGCAGAAAAGGCGCGACCAGCTGGTGATGCCGATTGACGAACTGCCTTTGGAGGAAATCAAGTACGAAGCTGAAGAAGAGAAAAAGAAAAAAGACTCAACAGAAGATTCCACCAGTGAAGAGCAGTGAACCTACGGCTTGTACAATAATCTGTTGAGACAACGTATATTAAATTGAAACCGGGCATAGAATACTTCTATCAGTAATAAAGATGGAGGGAATTCTATGCCTTTGCATGTAAATGATTTTATGAAAATTTCAAAAGCCCTCGACAGCAGCTATCAAAGTCTGGTCAATGAGAACCTGCTCGAAGGTGAATGCGTGGAGCGTATGAGGGCTGCACGAGAGGAATATATGAAAGCCATGCTGCACGCGTCCTATGTGGATGAGAGCATGATTCATATAATGAAAGGCTGAAAAGTTTCCCTTTAAAGGAAGGGGAACTTTTTATTTTGGGTAAAAAGCTTGACAAAACCCGCTATTTTTTCAATAATGTTCAGATGCAAACTTTTTTGTGACGGAAACTTTTCAAAGATGCAAATTTTTTCACGGAGGTACATATATGAACAATCGTCTGCCTTTTACAATGAACAAGGGTGATTCTTTTTTTGATCGTTTGAACGAATGGATCGGGGATGTATTTTATGACATTCTGCCTGATGCAGGGTTTGAACTTCGTGATGAGCAAATCTTTATGGCATTTCAACTAGAACGGGCATACAAGGAAAAGAAGGTCATTTTTTCTGAAGCAGGTGTAGGAACAGGGAAGACGATGGTGTATTTATTATATGCAATCTGTTATGCAAGATATATGGGCAAGCCTGCCATTATCACCTGTGCAGACGAATCCCTAATCGAACAGCTGGTAAAAAAGGAAGGCGATATTGCCAAGCTTTCCAACATCCTGGATGTAACATTTGACGTAAGATTGGCAAAATCTCCAGACCAGTATCTTTGTTTAAATAAATTGGACCATGCTTTAAATACGTATGACATTGATAATATTGATGAAGTGTTTGATTCTTTGCCGAAATTCGTAAACAAAACAGCCCCGATGCAATCTTTTCATCCTTATGGAGACAGAAAGGACTATTCCAAACTGAATGATGACGAGTGGGGTCTCATCGGCTGGGATAGCTTTCAGGATTGTTTCAGCTGTGAAAAGCGCCATCGATGTGGACAAACCTTATCCAGGGACCACTATCGCAAATCGACTGACCTGATTATCTGCTCCCATGACTTTTACATGGAACACGTATGGACGGTGGATAAAAGGAAGCGGGAAGGACAACTCCCATTATTGCCGGAAGCATCCACAGTCGTCTTTGATGAAGGGCATCTATTGGAATACGCTGCCCAAAAAGCGCTGACCTATAAAATCAAAAAACATATGGTAGAAGAGTTGTTTACAAGACTTTTAGGAAACGACCTCAGGGAAGAGTTCGTCCTGCTGGTGGAGGATGCACTTGAAGCCAATGACCTTTTCTTTGAAACGCTAGAGGAGAACCTAAGCTCCGTTGATGGTTCAGATAGAAAAGATATCAAAATGGATCAAGCTTTAGTGAAAAATGCAAAAAACCTGCTGGCAAAAGTGGAGGAAATCGGAAACCAACTGGTGTTTGAAGGGGAACTTCATACAGTGGACCATTACCAGCTTCATATTGTGGAGGAGTATCTGGATTCCATCGAGTTCCTTTTGAAATTGCTTCTATCACAGGAAGATGTGATTGCATGGGCCGAGCAGGCGAAAAATGATTTGACATTGGTTGTTATGCCTAAAACTGTGGAGGAAGTATTGAGGGAGAATGTATTCTCGAAAAAAATACCGTTTGTATTCTCTTCCGCAACACTATCGGATAACAATTCCTTTGATTATCTTGCAAACTCTCTCGGTATCAGTGACTATCTATCGTTCTCTATTAATTCACCATTTGACTATGATGAAAAAATGAGACTGAGATTGGCAGAACTGGACAACGACGAAGCCGGATTCGGCAAGAAATATCACGCGACGATGGAAGCGATAAACCGTACAGAAGGCAGTGCGCTCGTGTTGTTTTCAACCAAGCGTGAGCTGCAGCAATTCAAGGATAGAAATGCGCAGAATTCAACTTACCGCTTCCTTTATGAAGGGGAACAGGAAATAAGTGTACTTGTTTCCGAATTCCAAAACGATGAAAAATCGGTACTGTGTGCCTATCACCTATGGGAAGGGCTCGATATTCCAGGTCCATCCCTATCCAATGTAGTGATCTGGTCCCTGCCATTTCCTCCGAATGATCCCGTTTTTGCTGCAAAGCGCAAAGGACTCGAGGATCCGTTCATGCAGTTGGACGTACCCTATATGCTTCTTCGCCTAAGACAGGGAATTGGAAGGCTGATTCGTTCATCTGAGGACCAAGGGGAAATAACCATCTTCCTGCCAACAAATTTACCAAAGCAGGTAAGGGGCAAGATAGAAACGGTTCTTCCTACTGTGCCTGTTACAACATTGCAAGGCTAATATGACCCTGAGATGCTCCAAGCACTATAAGCTTGGAGCATTTTTCTGTTTAACTCAGAAAACCAGAATAGCCAGAAATGTGTTGCCAACTAGTAAGAAAATTGTGTATTCTTAAACTTAGTCTAGGATATGTTGGGGGATAGAAGCATGATAGAGACAAAAGATTTGGAAAAGCAATATTTGGAATATATGACGAAGATGGAAAGCTATAAAGAAGCACTTTCCCTTATTTTCTGGGATTTACGCACAGGTGCGCCGAAAAAAGGGGTGGACCGCCGTTCTGATGTAATCGGGGTATTATCTGCTGAGGTATTCAACATGTCAACTTCAGAGGAGATGGCTGCCTACCTGGCGCAGCTTCTGCAGGAAGATGTGTTTAAGACATTAAACGATGTAACCAAGGCATCCTTACTCGAAACGAAAAAGAACTATGACCAAAATAAAAAGATCCCTGCCAAAGAATATCAGGAATATGTAGTGCTAAGCACCAAGGCGGAAACCGTATGGGAAGAGGCGAAAGCAAATTCCGATTTTGCGACGCTCCAGCCTTACCTGGAGAAGTTGGTGGATTACAATAAAAAATTCATCGAGTATTGGGGCTATGAAGATAATAAGTATAACACCCTGTTGGATTTGTATGAACCAGGTGTGACGGTAACTATTTTGGATGAAGTTTTTGGAAGGCTCAAATCCCGCATTGTCCCACTTGTAAAGGCTATTCGGAATTCCAAGGTGCAACCAAGATCATCTGATTTGCTTGTTCCATTTTCCAAAGAAAATCAGCAAAGGTTCAGTCTCGAGGTTTTAAAGGAACTTAAATATGATTTTGACGCAGGAAGATTGGATGAAACAGTTCATCCATTTGCGATCGGACTTAATCCTGGTGATGTGCGTGTGACGACAAAGTACGATGAACATGACTTCAGGACAGCTGTTTTCGGTACTATCCATGAGTGTGGCCATGCGTTGTATGAACAGAACATCTCAACGGATTTAGTAGGAACGGGGCTTTGCACTGGAACATCGATGGGAATCCATGAGTCGCAATCCTTGTTTTATGAAAACTTTGTAGGCCGTAACGAATCATTCTGGAAACGACATTATGAAACGCTTCAACGTTATGCAGACGGTGCTTTTGACTCTTTGAGCATGGAGGATTTCTATCTGGCCATCAATGAAGCAAAGCCTTCCCTGATCAGGATTGAAGCGGATGAGCTTACTTACGCCCTACATATTATGATTCGCTATGAACTGGAGAAAGCATTATTCAATGACGAGCTTGAAGTGAAGGACCTTCCGAAGGCCTGGAATGAGAAGTATGAAAGCTATCTGGGCATTACCCCACCAAACGATGCCAAAGGAGTATTGCAGGATGTTCACTGGTCAGGTGGAAGCTTCGGCTACTTCCCGTCATATGCGTTAGGATACATGTATGCAGCCCAATTCAAGCAGGCGATGTTAAAGGACCTTCCGAACTTCGATGAATTGCTTGAAAAAGGGGAGCTTGATTCCATAAAAGGCTGGCTTACTGAAAAAGTTCATCAGCATGGAAAGATGAAAAAACCTCTGGAGATTCTGAAAGAGGTAACAGGTGAAGAACTGAACGTAGACTATCTGATTGAATACCTGGAAGAGAAGTACAAAGGGATTTATCAGCTGTAGTATAATTGACAATTGATTAGAGGCCTCTGTAATGGGGCTTCTTTTTTTGCCCTTATAAACACCGCTGTTGATTTCCGCACTAGGCGCAGCGACCCAAGGGGCGGTGCTGGAACCTCCTCAGGCTTCGCCTTGCGGGGTCTCCAGCCTACCGCTACCTCCCGCAGGAGTCTTCGCCTATTGCTCCAATCAACAGCTAGTAATTACAAAAACAACACTTTTATTTAATAAAGCCTTCAAGAATGAATTCACTTCCTATCCTTGAATAAAAAAGAAGCCCTATATTAGGACTTCAACAGGTATGAATAAATTAAGATGCATTTTCTAATTCTACAATTATTTGCATTTCACCGTTGTCCTTTAAGTAAAGGGGAGAATGCAGACGGTGGTGCAGATGAAATTCAGTTTGCTGTTCAATCAAAACATTGGGAGGGGTAATATCCATATTAAGACCACTTTGAGCAATATTCGAGGATAGGGTGCCGGCGATCATGTTTCCAAGCTCGCCTGTAAAGGATTGAAGCATTTCCCCTTCCAATTCCATGCCGAACATCATGGCGCCAATATGCTGGAATACTGTACGTTCACCTTGGATGATAAGTTGACCTCTGATGTCTCCAGTTAAAACGATCAGGACACCTAAAGCCACGTTTGTAAGATTTTCTGTATGTAGACTTGGCTGTTCAAACGTGAAGTCGATAGGAATGACCGATTTGACCGAATCGATAGTCCTGTTGAAAACTTGAGTTAAGCTCTCTGCGGGGGACATATAGCACCTCCTGAAACTGAAGTATCTAGTACTTTTTTATCATATCATATTATTTATGAGATTTTTCAACAAATTTCAACATTTTGATTAGAAACCCTCATTTGTTGAACAATAAGATTGGATGTATTAACATGAGTTACTCAAGAATGAATAGTGGAGGTTCGTATGTTCGATTTATTGTTAGAGTTCACAGCCAAGGACGGTTCCACTGTGAAGCTTAGGCCTGTGAAAGAGGAAGATGCAGAGGATATTGTAAAAGCAGTGGAGAGCATTATTGCTGCCGGTGAGTTTATTCAGAAAGAGGCACCGCGCTCCGTCGAAGAGGAGAAAACCTTTATACGGGAAATGCAGCAGAAAGGAAATATGTATCTTGGTGCGGAATGGAATGGCCGGGTGGTAGGCATCGCCCGAGTGATCAAGGGCGAACTCCAAATGAAGAAGCATACAGGAATCTTCCGTACTTGGCTTGCAAGGGAAGCACAAGGGCTGGGTATTGGGAAAAAAATCATGGATTATACAGATATGTGGTGTGAGCAGCATATTAGAAAGCTGTCGCTGACCGTGTTTTCTTCCAATGAAGTGGCATACCAATTGTACAAGAAATATGGTTTCCATGAAGAAGGCAATCAAAAGGAACAGGCCTTTATCAATGGAGAATATGTAGATGAGCTTTGGATGGCCAAATTCTATAAAAAGTAGATTGCAAATAATTAACAATGCTATCCATCCTATTTTTCGTTATAATAAAAATGCACAACACAACTACTCCTTTAAAACAATTGAGCTTTCCCCTTTTTCGGGGAAAGCTTTTTTTATTCCTCTAAATACCATTTTCTGCATATTATTATACGATTTGGAAATAGTAAAAATACCAAATTCAAGAGGTGTGTCACATTATGCCTAAAATACTTTCAGTCGGAACCGCCATACCCAAATATCCGATTTCACAGGATACGGCTGTGGAATTTGCCAAAGAGCTTTTTGAAGGATCATTCAAGGATATCAATCGGCTGCTGACGGTTTTCCAGAACGGGCAGATTGAGAAAAGGCATTTTGCAAGAGATGTGGAATGGTTCCGCACCTCGCATACCTTTGAGGAAAGAAACAATATTTATATGGAAGAGGCGGTTGCTTATGGTGTGAATGCCATTCAAGCATGTCTATCCAACAATGTTACCCTCAAAAGCACGGTTCCCTATGAAGAAATAGAGGCTATTTTCTACATTTCCACAACAGGCATGTCCACACCAAGTATTGAGGCTCGAATTATGAATAAGCTTCCGTTTTCCCCTTATACGAAGAGAATTCCGATCTGGGGCTTGGGATGTGCCGGTGGCGCTGCAGGATTATCGAGAGCCTATGAGTATTGCTTGGCGTTTCCTGATGCGAAGGTATTGGTACTAAGTGTGGAGCTTTGCAGTCTCACATTTCAGAAGAATGACCTCTCAAAAAGCAATCTTATCGGTACCTCTTTATTTGCTGATGGAATTGCTTGTGTTCTGGTAGCTGGGGATGGAGTTGCTGTAGATGATAATCACTCCTATCCAACTATACTTGGAAGTCAATCCACGCTCATGAAGGATTCTGAGGACGTGATGGGCTGGGAAATCAAAAATGATGGCCTATACGTCGTATTCTCGCGTGATATCCCAAGTATTATCGAGAGTTGGCTTGCTCCGAATGTCAAACGCTTCCTTGATCAGCAAAGTATACCCATCGAAGAAATCGATCACTTTGTCTTTCATCCAGGAGGAAAAAAAGTGTTGGAAGCCTATAAGGAATCCTTAAGAATCCCTGAAGGAAAACTGGAAACCTCCTTAAGGGTTCTGAAGGAATATGGTAATATGTCATCCGCGACCGTACTATACGTATTAAAAGAGATTATGGAAAATGAAGCAGAAAAAGGGCAGTCAGGTATAGCTGGTGCACTTGGACCAGGCTTCAGCTCGGAACTGCTATTGCTGAAATGGGAGTGAAAAGATGTTCTTCCTTTTTTATTTGTTCGTAGTCTGCCAGCGATTGGTGGAACTGGGGATTGCCAAGAGAAATGAAAGGTTGATGAAGAAGAAGGGGGGAGTGGAATTCGGCCAGGAGCATTATAGGTATATGGTGAGCTTGCATGTCGCTTTTTTACTTAGCTTTCTTTTAGAGGTTCTCATTCTGTCACAGGAAATAAGTCCTTTATGGCCAGTCCTCTTCTCCTTGTTTATTGTGGCACAGATAATGAGAGTGTGGGCCATCACTTCTCTGGGTCAGTTCTGGAACACCAAAATAATCATTTTGCCAAATGCAGATGTGGTGAAAAAAGGACCTTACAGGTTTTTCAGGCATCCCAATTATTTGGTTGTTTCCATGGAGATCATCGTCATCCCGTTGCTGTTTCAAGCCTACATCACTGCCTTCATCTTCACCATCCTCAATGCCTGGATGCTATCAGTCCGTATTCCCTTGGAAGAAAAAGCCCTGAATAAAACAACAAGCGACTATTCAAACTATGCTCAAGAGAAAAGCAGATTTACTCCGAAAATATAAATATTAGGAATGATAGTCATTGTCAATTGGGCGATTACCTGATATGATGGTGATAACAATTATCAGTATCAACCAATATCAACTTAAGGGATGGTGGAAGCATGACACTACTATTTGTAGGAACAACAATCGTTGCCTATTCCATTTTAATGAAAATTGTCATCAATCATACATGTGAGCCGAAACATGCCAAATAATAAACATACATAACAAGACCCAATGCGGAAATAAAGAGCATTGGGTCTTGTTTTTTTGTATGTACATGTACGTCAGCTTGCCGACTGTCATACTTATGAAATAAAACGATTGCTCATTTTCTCAAAGAATATAGGAAAACACAGCGAATTCAAGTAAAATAGAATAATCAGGCATTAAATGACATCCAAGGGGACTTATATATGGGAATAAATAAACCGATTGAACGAAAAACAGCCTCCTATTCAGAGCTGTTGGCAAAAACAAATCATATTCTTGAACAACTACATACATCCGGTGACAAACAAAGCGCAAGAAAGGTTGCAGAGCTGTCCAGAAAGATCATGGACGAAAATCTGACCATTGCATTCTGTGGACATTTCTCAGCAGGAAAATCCACATTCATCAATGAAATCCTGCAGGAATCCCTTTTGCCGGCGAGTCCGATACCGACCTCAGCCAATGTCGTGAAAATACAAAAGGGGACGGAAAAGGCACGTGTATATTTCTTTGAAGGAGAATCATTGGAAATCCTGCCACCGGTTTCCTTTGAAAACGTCAAGGCATATTGCAAGGACGGAGATCATGTAGAATCTGTAGCCTACCAATACCCTTTTACTAATCTGCCGGAGGACTTGATTGTCCTGGACACACCTGGTGTGGATTCGACTGATGACGCCCACCGTGTATCCACAGAGTCGGCCTTGCATCTCGCAGACGTTATTTTCTATGTAATGGACTACAATCACGTTCAGTCCGAAGTGAACTTGAAATTCATCAAAGAGCTGCAGGATCAGGAAAAAAGAATTTACCTTGTGGTGAATCAGATTGACAAGCACAGGGAAGAGGAAATTTCTTTTGAGACCTACCAAAAAAGAATCCAGGATTCCTTCGTGGACTGGGGTATCGAACCTGTCAGCCTTTATTTCACCAGTTTAAAAATTCCTGAACATCCGTTAAATGATGTAACCATTGTGAAGGAAACGATCCAGCTATTGCGTGAAGACAAAATGGACATTTTACCAATAACCGTGGAAAACGCAATCCATCATATTTTGGAGGAACATAGAAATTGGCTCTTTCAAGAGAACGAAGAAACACTCGATAATCTCAACCAGCGGATTCAGGAGAGCAACCTGTCTACAGAGGAAGTAAAGGAACGCCTTGATGTCAAAAGAACAGAATGGGCCGCTATGGAAGCCCAAAGAAAAAAAGTAAAAGAGGAATTTATTCAACAAAACAATCAATTGTTGGAGAATGCGAATATCACCCCTTTTGAAATGAGGGAGCTTGCAGGACGATATCTGGAATCCATGCAAAAAGGGTTCAAGGTTGGACTGTTGTTCAGCAGTAAGAAGACTATGGAGGAGCAGCAGACCCGTCTTGATTCATTCGTTTCTGACCTGGAGAAGCGTGTCAAAACCCAGATTGAGAAATTCGTTCACGAGCTTGTATTAAATTTCCTTAAAGATAATGATTCATATAAAGCGGATCTTTTTGAAGAAGTTCAAAACATAACCGTTCATATTGACAGTCAGCTTGTTGCATCCCATGTAAAGCAGGGGGCGGGTATAACAGGGGA
Source organism: Sutcliffiella sp. NPDC057660 (assembly GCF_042800035.1). Classification (NCBI taxonomy): domain Bacteria; kingdom Bacillati; phylum Bacillota; class Bacilli; order Caryophanales; family Bacillaceae; genus Sutcliffiella; species Sutcliffiella sp. NPDC057660. The sequence continues at coordinate 94,570 of NZ_JBHVHV010000007.1, read as the reverse complement.
CGCAGTGCTCCATTATACTAAGGAACTGGCACAATCCATAAAGAGCAGCTATCGAAAACAGGCATTGTCGTTTATGGAGAAAATCTTTGAACAACTTGATGCGCTCTATAGAGAACAGAATGAAAACTTGCTTCTGGAAATAAATGATCTCGAATCCCTAAACCATGCCAACGACGAAATACTTTCGATAAATCGCCTTATTGAGGAAAAGATGGACAGATTCCAGTCCATCCTTTATCAGGGCCAGCATATCGCGAATGCTAACAATCAGGGTGAATCGTTGGTGGATCGCTATATAAACAGGACATATAAACGTGTTAAGGGTTCCGATTTGGAAAAAGCCCAGTTTCATAAAGAAAAGCCAATTCATGAAAAACAGGTCCACATCAATCAAACGCTTCAAGAGGTAGAGGACCCTAAGGAAACTGCAAAAGTACTGGAACAGTCTGCAAGTTACCTTCACAATCTGGAAGGCTTCCAATCAGTTGTACAAGATCTTAAAAACAAACAGAAGAAATTGGAGAACCAGTCCTTTACAGTTGCGCTTTTTGGTGCATTCAGTGCAGGTAAGTCGTCTTTTGCCAATGCGTTGCTGGGAGAATATATCTTACCGGTTTCACCTAACCCGACTACGGCATCCATCAACAAAATTTCACCGGTAACGAAAGACTTTCCTCATGGAACAGTTTCGGTGCAGATGAAATCAAGGGAACAGATATTACAGGATGTCCAACAGGCACTGAACGTTTTTAAAACGCACATAACAACCCTGGAGGAAGCGAAAGAAAGCATTTCAACAATCATTCAGAAAAATGTGCATCTTGAATTGGACGCAAGCAAAAAGCCGCATTTCCACTTCCTGAAGGCTTTTGTATCCGGTTGGGCACAGATGGGGCCTCAACTGGACTCTAGGCTTACCGTTTCTTTGGATGATTTCCCATCGTATGTAGCTGATGAGGAAAAATCGTGCTTTGTGGAATGGATCGAGGTTCATTACGACTGTGCCTTAACGAGAGCAGGCCTGACACTTGTCGATACACCTGGTGCCGATTCAATCAATGCGAGACATACAGATGTGGCTTTTGAATATATAAAAAATGCAGATGCCATCCTGTTTGTCACCTACTATCAGCATGCATTTTCCAAAGCGGACCGTGAATTCCTTATCCAGCTTGGCCGGGTAAAAGATGCATTTTCGATGGATAAGATGTTTTTCCTTGTCAATGCAGCAGACCTCGCCCAAAGCCGTGAGGAGCTCACTTTGGTATCTGACTATGTAGAAGAGCAGCTGCTGACCTATGGAATCAGGAATCCAAGGCTGTTTCCTGTATCAAGTCTTCTTGCATTAAAAGAAAAAGAAGGGAAGCCTTTTACTCATGCCTTCATGGAAAGCTCCATGATGGGGGAATTTGAGGAATCCTTTAAAGGATTTATCCAAACTGACCTTATCCTCATGAGTATCCGTTCCGCCAGATTGGAAATAAACCGGGCAGTCGCACTCTTGGAAAACTATCTGAATGAAGCGAAGCTGGGGAAAGAAGAGAAAGCAGAAAAAAGGGCGGTCTATCTTCGAAATAAAAGCCATATCCAGAAATGGATCGCCGATTATTCCATCGACAGTTTCCAAACACTACTGACAAAAGAAATCAGTGAATTGCTATATTATGTGAAACACCGCACCTTCTTGCGCTTTAACGACTTTTTCAGGGAAGCCTTCAATCCGTCCGTATTAAAAGAAGATGGAAGAAATATGAAGGAACAGCTCTCCCAATCGTTGCGAGAATTTCATGGAGATATTTCCCACAATCTTTCCCAGGAGGTACGAGCTACCACTGTGAGAATAGAAAATTACATCAAGAAAGCATTGGAGACCTGGCAAAATGAAGTGGAAGGCCATGCCAAAAAAACAGAAAAGCAGCTATCCTTCTCATCATTTGAGTTAGATAAGCTGAGGGATGTAAAAGTGGAAAATCATTTCCCTGCTTTTTCTGCCAAGGTTGAAAAACAGGCAATCGGATATTTCCGAAACTCCAAAGCCTTTTTTGAAAAAAATGAAAAACAGAAATTAAGCGATTACCTGGAAGAGCAAACGGCACCTCTGATGGATCATTTTACAAAAGAGAATGAAAAGGAACTCGACCGCCATTACCAGGCAGAACTTGAAAACAGCTTTGCCCGGGTCAAAGCGGATCTCGATCAGCAGTTGGAGGATTTCTACCGCGGTATGCAAAGTGCATTAAGTGAAGAGATTAATACCGTTGCACTCGAGGAGGTCTATCATAAAATTTCCGAGCTGAACCGTAAGGAGATCTAGTATGAGGGAATCGATTCTCGCTATTTTGAGCAAGCTGGAAGAAGATCATGAGGTTAGAATTTTATATGCATGCGAAGCTGGAAGCAGGTCCTACGGGGTGGAAAACGAGAAAAGCGACTATGATATCAGGTTCATCTATATTGCTCCACTCCGGCGTTATCTCAGCATCATTCCTATGGATGATACAATCAGCCATAAACAGGGGGAATGGGATATACAGGGGTGGGATATTCAAAAAGCATTAAGGCTGGCACTTAAATCGAATCCATCACTTTATGAATGGACACATTCTCCCATAGTCTACCGGCAGGACGAGGAACTGACAGATAAGCTTCGCATCCTAGCACAAAAGGAATTTTCGAAAAAGACGCTTGTGGCTCATTATACAAATATGTCGAAGCGGAATTTACGAGCTTTTGAGGAAAAGGGTGCCCCCTCCTCATTGTATCAGGGACTAAGAGCGGCACTAATGGCAGAAAACTTGACTAAGGATGGTGCTGCAGCGACCATCCTGCTGCCGGAATTGATCGCTCACAGCATCCATTTTTCCGATCAGGATCTAAAACATGTCCTAGACCTAAAGAATGAGGCTACAGATCAAAGCTTTAACGGATTGCTTGAAAAAATAACAGCATGTATTGAGCAGACTCAACGCCAGGAGTCCAGATTGCCCCATACCAAACCGGATATAAATGGAATACAGGAATTATTTTTCCGCAAACTCGGCATTTGAGGGGGCAATAATAGTGACGAAGACAAACCGATTTCATGCCTGTGCCACCTGTAAGCACTATCAAGTAATCAAACTGCCCGACCGCAATGTCTACCGTTGCAGCCGACTGGGCTTTGAAACAAAGCCTCATTTTGCATTTAATTGTTGGCAGCCGAAGGATAAAGTACTACAATTAATGAAAAAACAAGGAATTAGAGTGGAGGATCACATCAATGAGCGTACATAAACAAATTAGTGAGCATTCAAGAAAGCAGAATCAGATCGTTTCAACGTTTTTGAAGCTGGAACAGCAAAGAGAGAATTACATAGAAGAAGCGATTGTGCTCTGCAAGCAGAAGAAGCCTTTTACAACCGAAAAAATCAATATGGTTACCAAGCAGATCAATGAACTGGCACGTAAAGGAATAGCACCCCAAAGAATGCTTGTCACAAAGGAAATGGTGGAGGAATTTGTTTCTCGCAGCTAAAAGCGGAGGCGATTAGATGAACTATATTGTGGAACCCGGATGGGCAAAAGATAACATAGATGATCTTCTTATCATCGATTGCCGATTTTATTTACAGGACCCGTTAAAAGGAAGACAGGAGTATGGAAACGACCATATACCCGGTGCCCACCATTTTGACCTGGATCTAGATCTTTCCGGGCCAAAAGAGCAGCACGGAGGAAGGCATCCATTACCTCCATTGGAAAAGCTTCAGGAAAAATTGGAAGAGGTGGGCGCGACAAACACGAATACGATTCTGCTTTATGATGCCCAGAATGGTGCCATGGCTTCCCGTCTCTGGTGGCTTCTGACCTACATGGGACACAGTAGGACTTACCTTCTTAATGGCGGCTATGACAACTGGAAGCGTAAGGGGTATCCTGTGACTGATGCCTTACCGGATGTTACTCAAAAAGGGGATTTCCAACTCGATTTGCAGAAGGATATGGTAGCGACTGCCCAAGAAATATTTGCGAACCTGCAAAGCATTGAAAAGGGGGAACGCTATTTGATCGACTCCCGTGAGCAAAAGCGATATCTTGGAATCGAAGAACCGATTGACCATAAAGCGGGCCATATTCCCGGTGCACGCAACTTTTTCTGGGGGGACAATCTGATTGGCGATGAATGGAAGAATCTGAACGATTTGAAAGGTCGCTTCTCCGAATTGGATCCTGAAAAAGAGTTGATTGTCTATTGCGGATCTGGTGTGACAGCATGTCCGAATGTGTTGGCACTAAAGGAAGCTGGCTTCAGCAATGTAAAGCTGTATCCCGGCAGCTGGAGCGATTGGATCAGTTATGAAGACTTCCCAATTTCCGATAATTCGAGAAAATAATTACCTTTCATGTAAAAGCCTCTCCCATCACAAACTATAAAAGACCAATATGTGATAGGGGGTTTTACGATGGGTCGTACGAAAAAAGGAAATGCCAATGCACAACGCAACAATAACGCAAAACAAAAGGGCACAATGAATACCGAGTTTGCTTCTTATGCGGAATATGAAGCAGCCAAGATGACCAATAAAAAGAATCATTAATCAAATGGTTTTTGGAGCACATTTGCCTCACAAGCGCTATTTCTAATAGGAGAAAGCCTGATCACAGCGGAAAAAACCGTTGAGATCAGGCTTTTTTACATTAGATTCCATTCTTCCTCTCTTAAAAGAGAGACAGAAATATGGTATAATCAAAGTCGCGTAAACGAGAGGAGAAGATCAGATGAATAAAAAAGTACTTCTAATAGATGGCATGGCCTTATTATTTCGTTCCTTTTTTGCAACCAGTGTGTATAACAGGTTCATGTATACCTCCAATGGAATTCCCACCAATGCGGTGCAGGGGTTTGTCAAGCATATGATTTCTTCCATGGAAGCATTCAATCCGACACATGTTGTATGCTGCTGGGATATGGGAAGCAAGACCTTCCGTACAGAAATGTTTGATGAGTATAAGGCAAATCGCCCGGCACCACCTCAAGAACTGATTCCCCAATTCGATCTGGTTAAAGAAGTGGTAGAAGCTTTTGATATCCCGAATATTGGACTAGCTGGCTATGAAGCCGACGATTGCCTAGGAACATTGGCAAAAAGTTACAGCCAGGAGGCGGAAGTCGTCATTCTAACTGGCGACCAGGACGTGCTGCAGCTTATCACAGAGAACGTGAAAGTGGCACTTCTCCAAAAGGGGTACGGCAACTACGAAGTGTTGGATGAAAATGGCTTCTATGAGAAAAAGGGGCTCACTCCTAGTCAATTGATTGATTTGAAAGCAATCATGGGAGACTCTAGCGATAATTATCCTGGAGTGAAAGGAATCGGAGAAAAGACGGCATCCAAATTATTGATGGAGTTCCAAACAGTGGAAGGGATATTGGAAAATATCCATTCCCTTACTAAGAGTCAACGTCAAAAGTTTGAAGATAGCCTCGAGCTGCTGCACCTTTCGAGGGAACTTGCAACTATCAAATGTGATGTGCCGATTTCCTGTGACCTTCCTTTGGCCACTATTTCCATCGACCGTACCAAGGTCATGACCAAATTCGAAGAGCTGGAGTTCAATGGACTTCAAACGTTTGTCAGCAGAGTTTGTTAAATGCAAAGAAGATGATTCACGGATGAGTCATCTTCTTTTATATTTTAAAAAACTAGATGTCAGCGAATAGCCACTTATCTCTTGGTATTGCTCTTTTTTGCATTGTTTTCAAGTTTGGACTTCGGTTCCTCTGAAAATTCCTGTCCATATCCTTGTGGATTTACCCCTGGTGCTGCTTTTCCCTTGTTGGCTGATTTGTTTCTGCTCATGCTCTCACCTCCATTGCTTCTAGTTTTCCTTTTTTGCACAATAAATATGTTGCATACAAGTACACTTCCCATTGAAAACTAAAGAAGAGGTGATGGAGTTGAACAAAGCTTTGAAGATTGCGCTAGGTGCAATTATGCTTGCCCAATTTATAAAAATACCAATTAAATATAAGCGGACCGGTAGATGGGAATGGTCGACCTTTTTTGAAACCGGAGGAATGCCAAGCTCCCATTCTGCAGGTGTATCTGCGCTTGCCACATTTATTGCCATCAAAAGGGGATTCAGAACGGTGGACTTTGCACTTTCAAGCATCTTCGGACTGATTGTGATGTATGATGCTCAAGGAGTTCGGAGACAAACAGGGGAGATTACACTGGCTGTCAACGATTTGGCTGAAAAACTGGATAAATTGGAAGGCAAGCCTGAGAAAAATGTACATGATAAAATTGAAAAGCGTCTGAAGGAGCGATTGGGCCATCAGCCTGAAGAAGTGATTGGTGGCGCATTATTCGGGGTCTTTCTAGGCGTATTGGGAATATTATTTTTTCCTAAAACAAAGAAATACGATTGGCTGGAAAAACTTTAATAGGCATCCGACAAATTTTGCGGTAAGATAAATACAGATGATCGATTAGAATAAGGATGGATTTCTATTGAAAAGCACATTAAGTACAGAAGAATACATTGAGCAGCTTACCGCAAAAGGATTTGTCTTCCGCGAGGATTCACTTGGATTCATAGAATTTGGAAAGCACTATACTGCAAGTTCAGATTATTTAGTCAATGTGGCCATCGAGATCACCCTTATGGCACAAAAGCAGTTTGATGGCAGCTTTTTCGTATCTTTATTGGAAATGCTGAAAGCCGAAAAGATCGAAACAAAGCATGCGGCTTTTCAATTGGTTAAGGATAGGAACATTATGTGACTTATTGGCTCTTCGTCTTGCTGATGAAGAGCTTTTTGATGCTCGAACTGAGGTAAAAGGCTCTTCATAACGTCGATGAAGAGCTTTTTGATGCTGGAACTGAGGTAAAAAGCTCATCATCACGTCGATGAAGAGCTTTTTGATGCAGGAACTGAGGTAAAAGGCTCATCATCACGTCGATGAAGAGCTTTTTAATGCTGGAACTGAGGGAAAAAGCTCATCATCACGTCGATGAAGAGCTTTTTGATGCTGGAACTGAGGGAAAATGCTCTTCATCACGTCGATGAAGAGCTTTTTAATGCTGGAACTGAGGTAAAAAGCTCATCATCACGTCGATGAAGAGCTTTTTAATGCTGGAACTGAGGTAAAAAGCTCATCATCACGTCGATGAAGAGCTTTTTGATGCTCGAACTGAGGTAAAAGGCTCATCATCACGTCGATGAAGAGCTTTTTGATGCTGGAACTGAGGGAAAAAGCTCATCATCACGTCGATGAAGAGCTTTTTATGCTGGAACTGAGGGAAAAGGCTCATCATCACGTCGATGAAGAGCTTTTTATGCTGGAATTGAGGTAAAAGGCTCTTCATAACGTCGATGAAGAGCTTTTTGATGCTGGAACTGAGGGAAAAAGCTCATCATCACGTCGATGAAGAGCTTTTTAATGCTGGAACTGAGGGAAAAAGGCTCTTCATAACGTCGATGAAGAGCTTTTTGATGCTGGAACTGAGGGAAAATGCTCTTCATAAGAACGATGAAGAGCTTTTCCATGCAGGATCACAAGTGAAAAACCTGTCATCACACCGTTGACCATCAACTCAAACCAACTTTTAATCCCTATTCTTCAGTATCGCTTTCCGTGACAGTTCATCTGCCACTTTGTTCTGTTTGCTTGGTATCCATTTGATGAAAAATAAATCAAATTCATCCATAAGCTTCAACGACTGTTCAAGAAGCTGGCGATATGGCTCCTTCTTGGCAAATCTCTTCTCCACCGCAGCCTCCACAGCCTGGGAATCTGTTCTGAAAGACACAATTTTGTAGTTCTGTTTTTGGCATATTTCCAATGCATGAAGAAGTGCATGGAATTCCGCCTCATGGTTGGACATATTCCCAAGTGGTATGGAATACTGCTCTGCCCCGCCATGCCCTTTAATGAATATACCTGCCCCAGATGGTCCCGGGTCCCCAGCACTTGCTCCATCTATGTAAACTTCAATCATGTCCTCTCTCCCTTTACAAACATATTCTAGGCGTTCCTGTGATAAGATAAGAATACACAACTTAGTTCCGTTAGGAAAGATAGAAAATTTTAGGAATATTGCCCTAATTCGCCGGGTACAAGAGGGGTATAATCCTGTATAAAAGTTGGAGAGGGGCATGACGCGTGAAAGTGACGGTGGAATGGCATTACCAAACACCAAGACATATAGAGACCATTTTCCGAAGCGAGGAAATGGATAGCAGGCTTGCTCTGCGCCTAGCCGAGGACATCGAAAAAACTGGAAGAGTGAAACAGTTATATTTCCACGATCAAAAAGGGGAAGAATGGACGAAAAAAGAGCTCCTGAAATGGATCAAACAAAGTGAGGAAGGTATCTCGGATGTTATCGCATTTTTCGATGGGGGCTATGATGTGGACACAAGGCTGGCGGGAATCGGAAATGTCGTGTATTATAATCAGAATAGAAAAGACTATAGATACCGGATCAATGCCCGCTTGGAGGAACTGGAGTCCAACAACGAAGCGGAATATGCAGCCTTTTATTATCTGGTACAACAGCTTGAGAACCTCGGCGTGAAGGCGATGGAAGTGACGTTCAAAGGTGATTCACTCGTAGTCCTGAACCAGTTATCAGGAGAATGGCCCTGCTATGACGAACTTTTCAACCGCTGGCTGGATAAAATAGAAGAAAAGCTGAAGATCCTTAAAATAAGGCCGGTCTATGTACCGGTGACGCGAAAAGAGAACGAGGAAGCGGATAGACTTGCTCGTCAGGCACTTGAAGGAACACCAATAGAAAGCAATCTGTTATTGTAGCTAAGGAAGTGACGATGTTGATAAATCGAAAGAAGATATTGATGGAAGTTGGTGAGATTTTAGACAAATATTGTACGGAATGCTTGGTAAAGCAAGCCCTGCGAAAGGATTATGGAAAAAACCATGCCCAGTCCTTCTGCATAAACGAATGTACAGTAGGTTCTGAAATTAAGACCCTGGGAGATCAATTGGTTCACAGGAATGAATAGAAATCCATAGGCACATGATTGGCTGAGCAATAGCTGATTATGTGCTTTTGTATGTAAAGAAAAAAGGAGTCATCCCAATATAAGGATAACTCCCGGCTACTAGTCCGCTATTTCTTCGCCTCAGAAAGCTGGTGTTCGCATTGAGCCAATGTCAGCTCCGCATTTTGGAGGAAGTCGGTATCCATCCCAGTTCCTTGGCTTTTTGCATCATTCAATAGGCTTCTTGCATTGGAAATCGCGCGTTCGGCATGCTCCATTGATTCCGGATCCATGCTCATGGTCGCGGAACCAACCATCTTCTCGGCGGATTGAATGGATACTTCCACCTGCATTAGATCATTATATCCTGTGTGAATATCGTGTGATTGATTATTGTCCATCATTTACGCCTCCTTCTGTTGTTAGAATCGCTCAGAACAAAGGAAGATATGCATAGATGAACAGAAATTTAAAAAAGAAAAAAGAGGCCATCGCAGCCTCTTTTCAATACTTATATGTGTTTGCTCGTTAGATTATAATTTCGTAACGTTTGCAGCTTGTGGTCCACGGTTGCCTTCTACGATTTCAAAAGAAACTTCTTGGCCTTCTTCTAAAGACTTGAAGCCGTCACCTTGGATTGCTGAGAAGTGTACGAATACGTCGTCTCCACCTTCTACTTCAATAAATCCGAAACCTTTTTCATTGTTGAACCATTTTACTTTACCGTTTTGCATTGTTTCTTTTCCTCCTAAAAATAGCGCACCATGTGCTTTGAAAGTAGATTATCATTGTACTCGCTTTTCCTTAAAAAGAAAGCGGTTAAATGACACTTTCACTATACAATATATGCCTCATCAAGGTCAAGAATTCTAAAAAATACGAGTGCTAAACCTCATCTTTTTTCATAAATTAAATAAAAAGGGAGGATTAGCTATGCTGAGAACCACGTATGAGCATCAAGAAGTCATTCTTCGTATTAAGCAGAACCTTTCACGCTACACATTGGATGATGATAAGATTTACGAGGTCCTGCAACAGGCTATGGGAATTATTCTTCAAAAGGAGAACTTCGCCATATATGTGGAAGAGAAGTATCTGATTATTGGGGATACACAGCAAAGTGCCTATCCGTTGATTACGGTCCTTCAAATTGTTCCAATACGCAATATGGTCTCTCTGTAAAATCCTATACAAACAAATGTTTTCCTTTTATAATAAATGGAGGAAAGGAGATTACGCTTTCCTGCATTTATTTTGTTTTAGAGCGGAGTGAACCATATTGTGAAATTGATTATTGCGGAAAAACCTGACCAAGGATTAAAGCTAGCTGCTCCATTTTCCCCGAAAAAAAGAGACGGCTATGTGGAAATCCCTCCTCAAGCAATGTTTCCGGATGGTGCCCTGTTGACCTGGGCAGTAGGACATCTGTGCGAGCTGCTGTCCCCGGAAGAATATGATCCCTCATGGAAGCGCTGGTCCTTACAAACCCTCCCCATATTACCCGACCGATTCCAACACAAAGTATCAAAATCGAAATGGAAGCAATTTAAGATTGTCAAAGAGCTGATTCACAAAAGGGAAGTTAATGAAATCATCATGGCAGGCGATGCCGAGCGCGAAGGGGAGGCCATCATCCGAATCATTTTGACAGTGGCCAAATGCAATAAACCCCTGAAAAGGCTATGGATTTCCTCACTCACACCAAAGGCTGTCCAGAACGGCTTTGAAAACCTTTTGGAGGAAAAGCAAACAAGAAGCATCTATCATGAAGCACTAAGCAGATCTTGTGCAGACTGGCTGATTGGAATGAATGCTTCCCGAGCTTACACCCTTCTGCTTCAGCAAAAAGGGGTGTCGGATGTATTCTCAACTGGCAGGGTACAGACACCCACACTGGCACTGATTGTAAAAAGGGAACTGGAAATCGAAAACTTCCAATCAAAACCCTTTTGGGAAGTTCTGGCGACATTCAATATGGATGGTAAAATGTATAAAGGGAAATGGCACAAGGATGGGGAATGCAGACTCGAGGACCCGGAGCTTGCCAAAAAGATTGTGCAATTCTGCAAAGGAAAAGAGGTGAGAATAGATACAATTGAAAAGGAAAGAAAAGAGTTCCTGCCGCCATTTCTTTTTAATCTATCATCTTTACAGGCCACTGCGAACAGCATGTACAAGTTCTCTCCACAAAAAACGTTGGAGATTGCGCAAAAACTTTACGTGAAAGGCATCATTTCGTACCCTCGTTCAGACTCTAGCTTTGTGACAAAGGAAGAGGCGTCCATGTTCCCGGAAACACTGCAAAAGCTGAGCCAGTTCTCGGCATTCAAGGAGTATTTTCCTCTGCCCTTCCATTCAGTGTTGAACAATAAAAGGGTCGTGAACGATAAAAAGGTGACAGATCACTATGCCATCATTCCAACCGAGCAAGTGAAAGATCCATCTAAAATGTCACCCGAAGAGGAGAAAATCTATTCCCTTATCGTAAAAAGACTCATCGCAGCGCACTATGATAAAGCCATCTTTGACTACACGACCATCCATACCCTAGTGGAGGAGCGAGCGACCTTTCTTTCCAAGGGTAAGGAAGAAGTGCAGGCAGGCTGGAGAAAAGTGATTTATGGCAACAAAAAGGAAAAAGAAAGCGATGAGGAAGAACAGGATCTTCCTTCTCTTCAGGACGGAGAAAAAGGTTTCGTTCATGAAGTGAAGGTGAAGGACGGCAAAACGCAGCCTCCCAAAAGATATACGGAGGGCCAGCTTATTACCGTTATGAAGACAGCTGGAAAACATCTCGAGGACGGAGAACTGACGAAGGTTCTGAACAAAACGGAGGGCTTGGGTACGGAGGCAACCCGAGCAGGCATCATTGGTGTATTAAAGGATCGCAAATACATCGAGGTAAGGAAGAACCAGGTATTCGCAACCAATAAAGGAAAGCTTCTCATCCAGTCGATCGGACCAAGTATACTTGCCAGTCCGGAAATGACCGCCAAATGGGAGCAGCGCCTGCATGAAATAGGTGAAGGAAAAGCATCAGCTGAAGAATTCATGGAACAGGCAAAAAAACTTTCCCTTAAACTGATTGACGACGCACAAAAGCAAAGCACGGAATGGTCCTTTGAAGGCATGGATCTCAGTGAATTCAAAAGGGAAAGAGGCGGCAGAAGGGGACGTGCATCGGTTGGATCAAAAGTCGGAAAATGTATGAAATGTGACGGCGAAGTGGTGGATAAAGGGACTTTCTATGGCTGTTCCAACTACAGCAAAACCCAATGCAATTTTACCATCTCCAAAAAAATCTTGGGTAAATCCATTTCAGCCACGAATGCTAAAAAGCTGTTGTCTGGCGGAAGAACCGATGAAATCAAAGGCTTTAAAAAAGGGGAAAAAGTATTTAATGCCGCATTGGAATGGAAAGACGAACGAGTGCAGTTTGTTTTTGAGAAATAGGATACTTATGTCTGAGTGCAAACCGAGCATTATTGAATTCCCTATTAAAAAACGCTCAGATGTAAAAGTCTGGGCGTTTTCTCTGCAGTTTACCTTTTCATTTGATTCTCCATCAATTGAGCAATCTCCCGGGAATCATATGCGTTCTGCTTCTTTAGCTGAGTAATGACTTTTTCTTTCCGTTCCTTGGAGTGGTGCTGATTCAGCTTCCATTTCCCTTCTAGTTTGTCTACCGTTAAACGGATTCCGACAATCCCATTTAACATACTGTCCACCGTTTCTTCATGTTCTTCAAACTTCCACGGTTCTGCAAATTCCCCTTCATAGAAATCGGTTGCATTTTTTAGAATTTCCTTCAGTGATTGCGAGTCCTTCAAAATTTCAACTCGTCCATGTGCATGTGCACTTACATAATTCCAAGTTGACACCGTTCCCGGCTCCTCGTACCAGCTAGCGGAAATATACGCATGGGGTCCGGTGAAGACTGCCAATGCAGTGCTGCCATCCAGTGTTTTCCATTGAGGATTTGCTTTTGCCATATGAGTGATCAAGGTGATGCTTTCTTTGGTCTCTTTTACGATAAAAGGGAGATGTGTCGCTGTCGGGTGATCACCGTTCTGTGAGAAAAGGACTCCGAAACTGTTGTTGCGTATAAATTCGATTATTTCATCCTGACTTTCGTTTTTGAATTGTTTTGGTATGTACATGATGGAAAGTTCACCCCGGTTTGATGGTAGTATTATTGTTATTATAATGGAACTCGACGGGGAAGGGGGACAAAATAAGAATAAAATCGGAAATAAAAAAGCACACGGCAACCATCTAGCCGCATGCATTTTCCACTATCTTTTATAGCTCCGTCTTGTCCTTCTGATCCTTATTGCGTTTATTGCCCTTGCTGTTATCACCGGCAACATGTTTGCTGGAGTTGATGCTGTCCCCGGTAGGACTGTTCTGGTTTTTGCTTCCACCACGGTTATATTTCTTTGTCATGTATGACTCGCTCCTTTAAGAGAATGTAGGTAACCTATCCAGATTGTTGGTAGGGTCGCCGTCTGCATTACCACGGATATACATCTCGCCGTCTTTCCCTTTAAATACATTGGCACCGAGAACCGCACCGTTATTGACGGCCAACAACGCTTCTTCATAGGAGAGTACGTTGCCGGAAGAAGTTTTAAACTTTACAATGTCACCATCTCCGTTCTTTTGAACAGCAACAAAAGTTTCGCTCATCCTGCACACCTCCTTTTCTTTATGCTAATAATCTGTCCCGGAAGTATGAATTTATTCTAAAAGCAAAGAAGAGGATATCCCGACACAAATAGAGAAATAAAGAAAGGAAAGGCGGGCTGAAAAAACATGAAATCATTTGACTGGAATCAGGAAACAGAAAAGAAATGGAATGAGAATGCCCATTTTTGGCATGAAAATAGTGAGAAAATGTGGTTAAAAGGAAGCAGGAGCACCATCATCCCATTTATAAGAGAAAGATTGACTGAAGGCTCGCTGATTCTTGATGCAGGGTGCGGCGACGGTTTTGGATCCTACTTACTTGCCGAAAGCTCCTACAGGGTGACAGGAATAGATATAGCGGAAAAGATGATCTCCCTTGCAAAAGAAAAGCGGAGACATCAACATGTAACCTTCCATAAGGCAGACTTGACAAGGCTGCCATTCGAAAGAGGTCAATATGATGCGGTCATGGCCATCAACTCCATTGAATGGGTCGAACAGCCACTAGACGTCATTGAAGAATTCCACAGGGTTACAAAGGAAAAAGGTTTTCTGTTTTTAGGACTTCTTGGTCCGACTGCTGGACCACGTGCAAACAGTTTTCCAAGGCTATATGGAAATAAAGCGATCTGCAATACGATGATGCCTTGGGAATTCGAGCAGCTGGCACAGGAAAATGGCTGGGAACTTTTAGACGGGATGCCCGTATATAAGGAAGAAGCGAAAAAGGTGGATGTGACAGGTCTTCCTAGACACCTGAAGCAGGCATTGACATTCATGTGGGTGTTTATGCTGCAAAAAAGATAAAGGGGCGTGTTTGTATGTCAAAGTACTCCATCGATCAGTTTATCCAAAAAAGCAAGCAGGTTGATAAGGGGCAGGGGCTGTTCGAGCTTGAAACGGAAAGAATTCTGGAAATCAACTTGGACGGGGAGATCTGGGCCAAAATGGGTTCGATGATTTCGTACGATGGAAAAATAAAATTTGAAAGAGAAGGAATCCTGGAGCACGGATTAGGGAGGCTCGTTAAAAAAGCATTTACCGGAGAAGGTTCTCAATTGATGAGGGCAACGGGATCCGGCAAGCTATATGTTGCAGATCAAGGAAAGAAGATTACCATATTGGACCTTCAGGGGGAGAGCATCTTCATCAATGGGAATGACCTCCTTGCATTTGAAAAAGGCTTGGACTGGGATATCAAGCTGATGAGGAAAATTGCCGGCATGATGGCAGGTGGATTATTCAATGTAAGGCTTGAAGGGGACGGAATGGTGGCGTTCACCTCACACTACGAGCCACTAACACTGATGGTTCACCCTGGACACCCGGTCTACACGGATCCAAATGCAACGGTCGCCTGGTCAGGAAATCTTGAACCGGAATTTGTCACTGATATTCAGCTGAAAACGTTTTTTGGCAGAGGCAGCGGCGAGTCGATTCAGATGAAATTTTCAGGAAGCGGATTTGTGGTCGTTCAGCCATATGAAGAGGTTGTTTATGCACAAAACACTCAAAGTTAATCCTGCGTGAATATCCAAAAGAGCAGATTGGCAAAGCCTATCTGCTTTTTTTTCGTTTAGACGGTTTTTCTCCATGCACAATCATGGACGATCTTTTCGCTTTCCTCTAAAATGTCATTGATAATCGTGTTTGATGCATAAGGAAGATGCAGATTTTGCAGGGAGCCCTTCATAACTTGCTGGAGATTATTGTCTTCGAGCAACATGTATACGGCTTCAAGCAATCTGTCTTTTTTTTCCACCATTATGGCCGCACTCTCTTCCTGAAAGAAAAAGGCATTTTCTTTTTCCTGACCTGGAACAGGTTTGTACAAAATAACCGGAGTTCCAATGGCACAGATCTCTGAAAGGGTAATGCCGCCTGGTTTTGTCACAATACAATCGGCGATCCTGTACAGTTCATCAATCCTTTCCACAAACCCGTGTGATTGAAATTTAGCAGGATGCAAAGATTCAAATGCCTTCAATTCTTTTTGCAGCATCTTGTTGTTTCCGCAAACTACAAGTATTTGATAATTTGTTGTGGAAAGAATATCTTCACAGATCTTATATATATCTTTCAACACACCATGTGCCCCCGCAAGTATCAGCAAAAGCTTTGTGTTTCTATCTATCTTATATTTTTCAATAATTGGTTCAAGGGGAGGGTGGTATTCGAAGTTGGAGCGGATCGGAATGCCGCTGACCATGATTTTTTTGTCATGGATATTTAATTTCAGAAGTTCTTCTTTCAGACTAGGAGTTGCAACATAATACTTATCCACTTCACTGTGTAGCCAAAGTCGATGCAGACAAAAGTCCGTCAGTATAGTGAAAGTAGGGATGACGATACCTGTTTTCTTACGGAATTCCGGTACTGCATGTATTGGGAACGTGTTGATGAGAATGTCCGGCTGCATTTCATCGATCAGTAGACTGAGACGGTTTAAGCCGTAATAGGCATACCATCCCCAGAGTTTTTTATCGTACACTTTATTCGTACCATAGTAAAAAAGGCGATACATCTGTTTTCCGACTGTAAAACTCTTTTTATAAAGCTTTTCTGTAACTTCAGTGACAACAGGATGAGATTCGGAATAGAGGTTACAGATTGTCACATCCGTTATACCTTTGCTGATACAAGTCTGTTGCAGTGAATGAGCTACTTGCAAATGTCCATTGCCATATGCAGCAGTCAGTATCAAAATTTTCGGGTTGTTATGTATCATGAATTGACCTCCCTAAACGGTGTTTTGGTTTTCCTCTTTAACGTAGCACCCATATGTAAGACTAGTATGACTGAATGTTAAAATTCATCTGAAAATTTGTTAATATTCTGTAAATATGATAGGTGGCTTGATCATTAGTAGTTGAATCAAAAAGTGGTACAATAACGAATAGGAAAAATATTATTTCTATCTGGTGGGGGAATGAATGTGAATCATACAAAAACGATTGTGCCGTCTGATATAGAGATTGCACAACAGGCATCCATGAAGAAAATATTCGAAATCGCAAATGGGCTTGACATCGAAGAAGAGGAGCTCGAGCCTTACGGGAGATATAAAGCGAAGGTGTCCTTGAATATTTTAAAAAGGTTACATACGAAAGAAAACGGGAAATTGATACTGGTGACAGCCATCAATCCTACACCTGCAGGAGAAGGGAAATCCACTGTAACGGTAGGACTTGGTCAAGCCTTACATAAATTGGGCAAAAAAGCTGTCATTGCGATGAGGGAGCCTTCTTTAGGACCTACTATGGGGATGAAGGGTGGCGCCACTGGCGGGGGCTTTTCACAGGTTTTGCCGATGGAGGATATCAATCTACATTTTACAGGCGACATCCATGCCATCACGACTGCTAACAACGCTCTTGCTGCCATGATCGACAACCATATTCATCAAGGAAATCAGCTGCAGATTGATACGAGAAGAATCAGCTGGAAGCGAGTAGTAGACCTTAATGACCGCGCCTTGCGTAAGGTGGTTATCGGTCTTGGAGGACCAGTGCAGGGAGTTCCGAGAGAGGACGGATTTGATATAACGGTTGCCTCAGAGATAATGGCGGTATTCTGCCTAGCAAAAGACCTAATTGATCTAAAAGAGCGCCTATCCCGTATTGTGGTGGCATACGACATCCATAAAAAACCGATAACAGTGAAAGACCTAAATGTGGAAGGTGCACTGACACTTTTATTAAAAGATGCGCTTCAACCGAATCTGGTTCAGACATTGGAGCACACGCCAGCCATCATTCATGGTGGGCCTTTTGCAAATATCGCACATGGGTGCAATAGTGTGATCGCTACACAGATGGCTGCAAAACTTGGTGATTATGTGGTGACAGAAGCAGGATTCGGTGCAGATCTTGGCGCGGAAAAATTCCTGCACATCAAGACACCCTCGCTGGGATTCAATCCTGAGGTGGTAGTCATTGTGGCAACCATCCGTGCATTAAAAATGCATGGCGGAGTAAAGAAAGAAAACTTGAAGGAAGAGAATGTCGAAGCATTGACCAATGGTATTACCAACTTGAAAAAACATATTGAAACGATCCAAAGCTTTGGTCTTCCCTTTGTGGTCGCGCTTAATGAATTTGTAACAGATACGGAAAGGGAAGTTTCCTTCGTACTTGACTGGTGCAAAGAGCAAAACATTCCAATTTCCTTGACACAGGTGTGGGAAAAAGGCGGGGATGGTGGTGTGGCCTTGGCCGAGAATGTTTTGGAGCAAATTGAGAAAAAGCAGACCACCTTTACACCGCTGTACAAGCAAGATGATACACTTGAACAGAAACTCGAAAGTATTGCAGTAAACGTATATGGTGCAAAAGGAGTCGAGTTATTGCCTGCTGCCCAAAAGCAGCTGCAGCAGATTGAGGGGGAAGGATGGGGCAAGCTTCCTGTATGCATGGCAAAAACCCAGTACTCCCTAAGTGATGATGCGAAAAAACTTGGCAGGCCGGAGGATTTTGTCATCACCATCCGAGAGTTGAAGCCTTCTGTTGGAGCGGGTTTCATTGTCGCTTTGACAGGAACTATCATGACTATGCCTGGTCTGCCAAAGGAGCCGGCTGCGCTAAAAATGGATGTGGATGAAGAAGGCAAGGCTGCAGGTATATTCTAAAGGGGAAGGGGATGAAACGAATGTTTGATCCTACTGTATTTGATAACTTGAAAGTCATTATAGAGGGAGCGATTTATGACCTTGATCTGGATGGAGAGCTTCAGGTTGTCAATCGGCGAGATCTGGTCGACCTAGCGAACATGTCCAGACAGTTTTCCATGGATATCGCAGTTTCTGCAGAAATGCTGGGAAGGGTCGAGCTCTCCAGTGATTTGGAAAATATTTCTGGTGAACTCCTTAAAAGGCTGGACAGACCGGGATGCTCAGTGACGGTTTCTTTTTTTCAGGAAGTCAAAAGAAGCTCGATGATCAAAGAGAAATTGGAACAATGGAAGAAAGAGATGCAGGAGATATGGGGCGAAAGCTGGGAAATCGAACTTTCTTCTATTGAAACCCTTGATCCGAATCAGCCAATGAAGCTATCGGCGACCATCAGATTCGACCGTCTTTTCTACGAGGACAATATAGATGACCTAGAGGAGCTCCTCCCGTACATGATGAGCACATTGAGGTAAGCCTATTATTAGACAAAAGGAATTGGCTTCCATCATAATAAAGAAAAAAACTGAGGTGATCGGAATGTCTATTTATGAATATACTGCCAAAGATTTAAAAGGTAACGAAGTTCCTTTAAGTGAGTACAGGGACTATGTGGTTCTGATTGTGAATACGGCAAGCAAATGCGGCTTTACCCCTCAATATGAAGAGCTGGAGCAGCTATATAAGGAATACCGCGACCAGAAGTTTATGATATTGGGCTTCCCGTGTAACCAGTTTGGGAACCAGGAGCCAGGAAGTGAAGAGGATATCAATGAGTTCTGTCAGGTGAACTATGGGGTAACATTTCCGATGTTCGCAAAAGTGGATGTGAATGGGGATGATGCTCATCCATTATTCGACTACTTAAAAGATAATGCCAAAGGACTCCTGGGGTCCAAGGCTGTCAAATGGAACTTTACGAAATTTCTAGTAAACCGAAATGGGGAAGTGGTCGACAGGATTGCGTCTGCCACAAGTCCACTTAAGATGAAAAGTGATATTGAAGCATTACTATAATAATTAATTGGGATATCAACGGTCTATTTTGTTGAATACTATTACAAAAATCCTTTCCGTTATGGAAAGGATTTTTGAGTATTATTATCGAATTAATAATAATACTATTATGTCAAGAAAGGAGTAACCGTTTGAAAATCATCGATGCCCATGTGCATTTTTCAGAAATAGCAAGTTTTCATGATACCGCAAAACGCCTTTCCAATCTATCGTATTCCTATGATGGACTGCTTCAGGAATGGAGAGAGCATAATGTGATAGGCGGAGTGGCGATGGGGGTCACTGAAACAGTACATAACGGATTTCCTGATTATCAGAGCAACACCCCTATGGGATTGGATTTGGCTGCGTCCATTCCTAATAATCTGGTATATTGCCCAGGAATCAACCCTTTCAAAACGGAAGAACAAAATTTTAAAGAATTGGAGCTTGAATTACTTAGACCGGATGTTGCAGGTATCAAAATTTATCTGGGTTATTATCCAATATTTGCTTATGATGAAATCTACACTCCGGTCTATAGGCTGGCAGCAAAGTATAATGTGCCTGTGGTCTTTCATACTGGTGATACATACTCCGAACGAGGCCTGTTAAAATATTCCCATCCTCTGACGCTTGATGAAGTCGCTGTAAAGAATCGGGATGTAACGTTTGTCATGGCCCATTTCGGGGATCCCTGGGTGCTTGATGGAGCGGAAGTCGTGTATAAAAACAGGAATATGTATGCCGATCTCTCCGGTTTGATTGTTGGAACGGAAGCGGAAATCAACAGGCATAGAAGAACGCGGTTTCTGAACCATCTTCTGCATGCTCTCGATTATTGCGATCATTACGAGAAGCTGATGTTTGGAACCGATTGGCCTTTAATAGGGGTAGGGGCTTACATCGATTTCATAAAGGAGATCATTCCCGAAGAATATCATCATGATGTTTTTTATCAAACGGCACTTAAGGTTTTTCCAAAGTTAAAAAGTAATTTGATCGTTTGAAAAATAGAAAGCTGTGTTAAAGAATACGTTGATTTGCAAGGTTACTAGATGTCGATTGGAGCAATAGGCTTCACAACCGCCCAACGTTCGGTGTACCTAGTGCGGAAATAAACAGGGAGTTTAAAGTGGATACCTTATTTTCAGGGTAGCTAAAAAAAAGAGAATTTAAGGGGGAGAAGTGAAATGGAGAAGATTGCTTGGGTTACAGACAGTACGGCATTTTTGGATGATGTGCTAACTAACCATCCGGATGTTTACAGCATACCAATGGTCGTTTATTTTGAAGAGGATGAATATTTGGACGGAGTCACGCTTTCCTTGGAGGATTTTTACACTAAGTTGGAAACAAGCCAAGTTCCTCCAAAAACATCACAGCCATCTGTGGGCGCATTTGTGGAATTGTACAATAAACTTTCTGAGTCTTATGACCGAATCATTTCGGTCCACCTTTCCAGTCATTTAAGCGGAACTGTGAGTTCAAGCAAACAGGCAGGAGAAATGGTCGATATTCCTGTTCATACGGTCGATTCGAGGGTTATTTCCTTTCCCTTGTCGGCAATGCTGAAAAGAGGGGTTGAAATGCGGGAAGCAGGAACCTCTTATGAAGAGATACTCGCTCATCTGGAGGAACTGGCAAAAAAGTGTGAAATCTATGTGTTGATCGGAAGCCTCGAGCAGCTTCATAGAAGCGGAAGAATGACAGGAGTTCAGAAACTGTTAGGCAGTCTCCTTCAGATCAAACCGATCATTAAGATTGAAGATGGAAGGCTTGAAGTTTCAGAAAAAGTTAGAACCGAAAAGAAAGCGTTATCAAAGATTACAGATTATTTGAAGGAGGCCTCTGCACATTCCTCCATCAGGGAACTGTTTGTCCTGCATGGCACCAACGTTGATCAAGCTGAAGCATTAGTCAAAGAGCTGCGTGAAACCTATCCGGCGATTCCGATAAACGCCTTTCCACTATCCACGGCTATTGCTGTTCATGCAGGGGTGAATACAATCGGCATCTCTTGGTTTAACGAGTAAGTCTAGCGATAGATCAGAAGATATTGAATATCAGTTTGATTTAAAGGGTAGCCTCCAATAACCGTGTACCCAATACTGATGAAGCGGGAGAGTGTTTCCGCACAGCTGATGCTTGCAGGTTCTGACGGAGCATGATCACTTTTGGTGATGGAGAGAACCTGGTTGGTAAGAAAATTACATCGTATGAGAACTACATGTGTTCCTTGCCACGCAGTACCAATCTGTATGGGGTTATGGTAAACCATTGTTTTTACCTCCTGCGAAGCTGATTGATAGTTGAGGATATCACATTCTCACCCTTCAATTGGCTTTTTTATTGTGATTTTTTTAAGCCGCTGCCCATTAATATGTATATGTGAATAGCCATAAGCGGTGACTATTGGCGTTTGAGGTTTTTGCATTATTAGATTGAAGATAATCATGATAGAATAGTAAAAGTAGAAACCTTTAAATCAGGGGAATAAGGAGTCTGTTTTTGTGATTGATAAAATAGAGAGTTTTGTACAATCAAAATTTGAACATGATGCTAGTGGTCATGATTGGTACCATATTCAACGTGTTAGAAAACTGGCTGTACATATTGCCGACCAGGAAAAGGCGGATCGTGGATTCGTAGAGATTATTGCACTTTTGCACGATGTGTTGGATGATAAGCTGACGGGTGACAACGTTGAAGCTCAGCTTGAACTTACTGAGTTTCTCAAGGGCCTGGCACTGCCTGAGGCGCAGATACAAGAAATTCTGTACAATATTGAAAACATAGGATTCAAAGGCGGCAATGGCGTTGTTTTACCTAGCTTGGAAGGCCGGGTTGTCCAGGATGCGGATAGGCTGGATGCACTAGGTGCAATTGGTATCGCCCGTACCTTTATGTTTTCCGGTGCGAAGGGGCGTGCGATGTATGATCCTCGTATCGCGGTAAGAGATTCCATGAGCTATGAACAATACCGAAATGAGCGTTCTTCCGCAATCAATCATTTCTATGAAAAACTGTTTCTATTGAAGGATACTTTACATACCGAAACAGCAAAAAGGATTGCCGATGAGCGTCATACCTACATGGAGCAATTTGTTGATCAATTTTTGAAAGAATGGAATGAGATTTAACGATGAAAATGTTAATCGGGGAAAACCTATCTAAAACCTATGTGGAAAAAGTACTGCTCGACAATGTGTCATTCAGTATACAAGAAAAAGAAAGAGTTGGCTTGATCGGAGTGAATGGGACTGGTAAATCCACACTGCTAAAAATAATTGCAGGTCTGGAAACCTGTGACACAGGTACGATTACCACTTCAAACGACTATACGATCGGCTTTTTGTCACAAGCTCCGGAGCTTGAGGATGAGTTTACAGTGATGGAACAGATTTTCAGCAAGGATACACCTATAAATAAAACCATCAAGCAATACGAGGCATGCCTTGGGAAATTGCAGGAGGACCCAGGGAAAATCAGCCTTCACGAAGAACTTTCAAAGCAACAGCTGCTAATGGATCAACTTCAGGCTTGGGATGCAAGTGCGAATGCAAAGGCTATTCTGCACAAACTGGGAATGGATGATGTCAACATGGTCATCGGTAATCTTTCAGGTGGACAGAAAAAACGGGTCGCATTGGCACAGACATTGCTCGAGTCTGCAGATCTCCTTATATTGGATGAACCTACCAACCATCTGGACTTTGAAGCAATTGAATGGTTGGAGGATTATTTGAGCAAATACAGGGGGGCAGTCTTGCTCGTAACGCATGACCGCTATTTCCTGGACCGCGTGACGAATAAGATTTTTGAGCTGCACAATGGAGCCGTCTATTCCTACAATGGAAACTACGGCGACTACCTTGAAGCAAAAGCCATCCGAATGGAAGAATTGGAGAAGACGGAAGCAAAGCAGAAGAGCCTTTACCGTCAAGAACTGGAGTGGATGAGAAAAGGCGCCAAGGCAAGAACGACGAAGCAGAAGGCAAGAATCAAGCGATTTGAGGATCTTGATGAAAAGGTATCCTCCACTTCTTCCTCACAAGACCTCGAACTGATCACCGGTTCTCAGAGGCTTGGGAAAAAAGTGATGGAACTCGAGGGTGTCAGCCTCCATTATGGAGAGAAAGTCATTTTGGACCATGTGGATCTCCTGGTCAAGCAGAAAGACAGAATAGGGATAGTAGGGCCAAATGGTGTCGGGAAATCCAGCCTGCTGAACGTGCTTGCAGGTAGGATCCAACCGGATAGCGGTGAGCTTGATACAGGTGTGACAGTAAGAATCGGATACTATACGCAAGAGCAGGAAGAAATGAACCTCGAACAGAGAATGATAGATTATGTGAAGGAAGAAGCGGAAGTCTTAAAGAGCGAAGATGGCACTCAAACAAGCGCGTCCCAGCTTCTGGAGCGATTTCTATTTCCATCCCATTCCCATGGTACACCGATAAAAAAGCTTTCTGGGGGCGAGCGGAAAAGACTATACCTTCTTCGCATCCTTATGTCGCAGCCTAACGTACTATTTTTGGACGAACCCACCAATGATCTGGACACGGAGACATTGACCATTCTGGAGTCTTATCTTGCAGAGTTCCCAGGTGTCGTCATCACGGTATCACATGATCGCTATTTTCTCGATAAAGTGGTGCAGGAGCTTGTCATTCTCGAAGGAAGCGGAAAACTTAAACGAATCTTTGGGGAGTACTCTGATTATGTGGAAGAGCAGCTTCGCAAGCGCCAGGAAGATAAAAAAGTGGAACAGGCAGTGAAGGATAACCAGCAGAGGCAAAAGCCAAAGACCTTGAAGCTGACTTACCAGGAGCAAAAGGATTGGGAAGGAATTGAAGAGCGGATCATGGCGGTCGAAGAGAAATTGGAAGAGATTGAAGCGGAGATAGCCAAAGCCGGAAGTGACTATGAACAGGTCAGCAAATGGATGAATGCCCAGGAAGAGAATAATGAACTTCTTCAGAGTCTGATGGATAGATGGGAAGAGCTCTCAGAGAAAGTGGAGAAAATAAATTCTAAAGGATAATGTCTATTCTTTTAAATGAATAAGGCATGTATGCTACCATAGTACTATTGAATCGTGTAAAGGAGTGAACACTCGTGAGAATAAAAGCAATAGAGCCTACACCGAGTCCAAATACGATGAAGGTTATTTTGTCGGAGGAGCTACCGGCAGGTGCCAGAAACAATTATACAAAAGAAAATTCCTCTCAGGCACCGGATATCATCCAGTCGATATTGGAAGTGGAAGGCGTAAAGGGAGTTTACCATGTTTCAGATTTCCTGGCGGTTGAACGAAATGCCCGCTATGACTGGAAAGTGATTCTGGCAGATGTGAGGAGCGCCTTTGGTGAAACGGAAGAGGACCGTGCAGAATCAGGTGAAACACCTCTTAGCGGGTTCGGAGAAGTGAAAGTTTTTATCCAGATGTTCCAGGGCATTCCCATGCAAGTGAAGTTGACAGACGGGGAAGTGGAAAAACGCGTCGGCCTTCCCGAGCGTTTCATGAATGCAGTCCTGACTGCGCAAAAAAATCAGGACAATGTTGTCTTGGAGCGGGAATGGAAAGAGCATGGAATCCGATACGGCGACCTTGAAGCCGTAGGGAATGAGATTGTGGAGGAAATTGCAGCAACCTATTCGGAGGAAAGACTTCAGAGCATGTCGGAAAAATCGGCATCAGGTGAAAAGCAGTCGAATATAAAGCAGAAACAAAGATACAAAGTGACATTGGAGATGCTTGATAATCCCGACTGGTCCGAGCGATTTGCAGCCCTTGATCAGATGGATCCGACAGAAGGGGATATCCCGGTATTGGCTAAAGCCCTGGAGGATGAGAAAGGTTCTATTCGCAGGCTGGCAACCGTATACTTCGGTATGCTGGAAGACTCTGATATATTACCTTATTTGTATAGAGCGTTGAAGGACAAATCTGTAACAGTAAGAAGAACTGCGGGTGATTGCCTTTCCGATCTTGGAGATCCAGCAGCAATGTCTGCCATGATGGAAGGTTTAAAGGATAAAAATAAGCTTGTCCGATGGCGTGCAGCGATGTTTCTATTTGAGGTCGGAGATGAAAGAGCATTGCCGGCCCTGCGTGCAGCAGAGGACGATCCAGAGTTTGAGGTCAGCATGCAAGTGAAAATGGCGATTCAACGCATTGAAGGCGGAGAAGAAGCAAAAGGTTCCGTCTGGAAACAAATGACAGAACGAAACAAATAAAAGGGGGACCAAATCATGTCGATGGCATATGAAGATTATATGAGACAATTAGTAAAACCGATGAGAGATGAATTGACGAGAGCAGGATTTAAGGAGCTGACTACAGGGGAAGAGGTGGAATCTTTCTTTGATAAAGTGGAAGGTACGACATTAGTTGTTGTCAATTCAGTATGTGGCTGTGCAGCAGGCCTGGCGCGTCCAGCAGCCACTCAATCTGTACTGCAGGCAGAGAATGCCCCTGATCATCTCGTGACCGTTTTTGCTGGTCAAGATAAAGAAGCAACGGAGAAAATGCGTGGGATTTTCGGCGATATCCCACCTTCGTCCCCTTCCATGGCAATCATGAAAGGGAATGAAGTGGTCCATTTTATTCACCGTCATGATATCGAAGCGAACACGATGGAAAATATTATGACCAATCTTCAAGGTGCTTTTCATCAATATTGCAAGTAAGTTTGGAAAGAATGGTGTGCGCTTTTAAGTGCACACCATTTGTTTATGGAAAATCAAAAGCAGGTGACAATGAAAAATGATCGTAACCACCGCAGGCAGAACAAATGCCCAGATGATCCAAACCGCCCGTCGCGTTGCATTGGAATTGAATCTGCCATACATAGAACGAAACAAAAAATCCATCGAGCTTTTACAGATTAAATATAAAACGGATGTTTTAGTCATTGGGAAAGACAAAATCGAATGGTTCGTATTTGGTACGGGCGTGCCTGTATTTTTTCACCCGAACAGTGCGGCTTTTCGGGCAAAGCGATGGCTTTCCGGAGAAGTCGAACCGTTTCTTCAGGCAACCACACTTAAGGAAGGGATGTCTTTTCTGGATTGTACATTAGGCCTTGCGTCCGACAGCATCATGGCAAGTATAGCGACGGGACCTGCGGGTAAAGTAACAGGCATCGAAGCGAACAAGCTGTTAGCTTATATTGTAAGTACGGGCCTAAAGACTTGGGAAATGCAAAATAAGGAAACGGAACAATCAATGAGACGAATCGAGGTTGTCCAAGGAAATCATGATGATATTCTTCACACACTTCCTGACGATTTCTTTGATGTTGTGTATTTCGATCCAATGTTTGAAAGGGAAATAGAGGAATCGACCGGTATCCTTTCAATAAGGAATGTCGCTCACTATGGAGACCTGACTGAGAGCACGGTGGAAGAGGCAAAAAGAGTCGCAAGAAAAAGAGTGGTGTTAAAGGACCATTGGCAAAGTGACCGTTTTGACCGTTTGGGGTTTACGAGAATGGTTCGAAAATCATCCAAATTCCATTATGGCTATTGGGAGAAAAAAACCTGATTTGGGACAAACTATTGAAGATTTCACACAATATTATTAGGAGGTCTTCAATATTATGGGTGGAAAAAGAAAAAAGCCTGGCAAAGTGGGGTTACCCTCTTCTCAAGTGGAGGGACAGGGGACAACAACTACTGAAATCGATGGTAAGTCCTTGAGCTCCAGCAGAAAAAGCACGAAAAGAAACTAAAAAGAAACTCGTGTTGGAGTGAACCCACACGAGTTTCTTTTTAGATTAGTCTGTAATACATAAATAAGTTAAATATCCCAATGTTAAAAATGAGCTTACGATCAATAGAACCTCATACATGTATAAAACCTCCATTATGTACTATTCACACTTATTAACTAAGCGGTTATACAAGGATAACGCTATTCTTAATATTAACAAAAAAAGCTAAATAAATGAACAAAAAATATCGAAATTGAAGGACCAATTAAATTTTTGTTGCTAATACTGTAAGCTATGTGCGTAAAGTTACATTCTTCTTTTTAAAAAAGAGGCTCTTTACGTAAAGATTGTTGTTTTAAGTATAGGGGCTGGGCTAAGGATAAGGTGTCAACATTAAACTCCCTGTTGGTCTCCGTTCCAGGTGTTCGCTTTCCGCGGGCGGCCTCTCGGGAGCCTCCTCGGCGCTTTGCGCCTGTGGGGTCTTCCTTGACACGCTGCTCCCGCAGGAGTCTCACACCTTGCACTCCAACCAACAGGGATGAATCGAAGTATAAAATTTGCTTTCCTAAAGTTTGAAAAATTTGTTTCTTTTATTCATTTCAGTAGAGCAAATAGTGTTAAAAAACTGAGTTGATTGTAGCGGAGGACACTTGACTCCTGCGGGAGAGTAGAGGGCATGGGAGACCCCACAGGCGAAGCCGAGGAGGCTCCCATCCGTCCCCGCGGAAAGCAAGTGTACGGAGCGGAAATCAACGGGCTACATTTGGTGCTTACATTTTATCTATATAGCAACAATGTACGAGAAAAGAACCTTAAAAAAACAAAGTTAAATAGATATAATTTTCTTACTTTTATGATATACTAGATTTACAAAAATTATGGTGTACATAAAAGAAAGGGAGTTTCCCATGCCGAAATGGTTGAAGAAGTCGTTAGTGGTCCTTATTACTGCGTTGACATTCGGTACTGTTTCACCTCCTGCCTATTTATTCGCGGACGACAATTCCGATGATTCCAATTTCAGTGATATAAAGAGCAGGGAATCTGATAGTTTTTCCTCAGGATTATATCATTCTCTCAAACCGGAGCTTTCAAAAGAGCAGTTTCTATTCCAAGCACTAGAGCAAGCGGAAGTTCAAAGCTTTACAAAATTCGGTTCCCGTATCGGGCCGAAAATTGAAGATGAATTCAAGGATGTGATCCTCCCGAAAATGGAGGAAGTTATCAGCACGCTCGCTTTTCAGCATCCTGAAGAAGATTTAAGCAACCTAATAATTTCAGAGTCCCCGGCCGGTGGAGATGGTGAAAAAATCTTTCACATCTATCATAAAGTGTCGGGTCAGGATATGATCCGGTTTCATGTAAGAAAGGACAACCCTCCAAAAGAAGGGTATTGGTTCAATTTCCATTACCATACCCACCATGACCAATTCCAGAACCATCATGCGTTAGGGTCCATTTTCTGGGCAAAAAACATGCCGCCCAAGTGGCTGAGCTAAAAAGAGAGAATGAGGGGTCTGAATGAGAAAATACACACTGCAGCAAATGAGAGAAACGGCAAAGAAAATGCTGGAAGATCGTGGTGTCACTATCCGGGATATAGCAGAGATTGTATTGCTCCTTCAACAAAGATACATTGTCGATGTGACGCTTGAGGATTGCATCCACAATGTAGAGAAGGTGCTTGAGAAAAGGGAAATCGTCCATGCAGTTCTTACCGGAATTTCACTAGACATCCTGGCTGAGCAGAAGCTCCTTCCCGAGCCATTGCAGTATTTGGTGGAGACTGATGAGCCATTATACGGGATCGATGAAATCATCCCTCTATCCATTGTCAATGTGTATGGATCGATCGGCTTGACGAATTTCGGTTATCTCGATAAAGAGAAATTCGGTATCATCAAGAAGCTGGATGAACACGAAGGGGAAGAAGTGCACACATTCATGGATGACATTGTCTGTGCACTTGCCGCAGCAGCAGCAAGCAGAATAGCGCATCGTACAAGGGACATTCAAGAAGCAGCATTAAATAAAGAGGAAATTATCGTTTAAGTATAAAACAAGAGGCTGTCCAGCAAGTCAGTTTTACATGACTTGCTGGACAGCCTTTTTTGTATTGTAGGTAAATCTTATTGAGTTGTTCATTAGAAGTGTTCTAATAATTAGGTGATCCAAAATTGGAAATATTTAATTACCCATTTCCATTCATTGTTAAACCTTTTTAGCAAAAATCACATCTCAATTAATGGTTTAGATGTTATAATAGAAACATATTATACGATAATGTGAATTTTCAAACAATACATAACATCCTAGACGAACATCATCAGAAGGAGAGGGAAAATGAGCCGACGTTTTTTAGCCATTGGACTTTTATTAGTTTTTACGATTATTCCGGTTTATTGGAAGGCATACGCCAGTTTGGATGCTATTTCCTTAAAAAACTATCATTCTACTACATTTAATTCTCATCTCGGAGAAATACAAAATAGAGAACTTATTGAGAAGCTGGTATATGTACCATCAAGGGAATTTGCCGAAAAAGAGGCGGCGTCCATGGTGTCCCGATTATCTCACATTCCCGGAAGCATTCTCAGCATATTGGTCCAGCAGAATATCCATCTATATTTATTTACTGGCAGTTTGACAGAAGTGCAGGGCTTTGAACATCTTCATGGAGTCAAGCCAAGAGGCTATAGCGTAAAAGGTTCGACCTGGGAGGAAGTTCCGGGGGTGGGCGGTTCCAAGCTGGTCTTGGCTAAAATAGGTCATAGCAATAAAGGAATGGGTCATGGATCAGTCAATCTTGAGCTGCATGAATTGGCGCATTCCGTTGACCGATATGTGCTTGGGAATGTAAATATGAACCAAACCTTTTTGACCATCTGGAAGGAGGAAGCATCCCAGCTTTTTCCTGGTAAAGACTATTTTCTACATTTTCCGGAGGAGTATTTTGCTGAAACGTTCGCCATGTATTATTTGAACGAAACCTCCAAACTGGAAATTGCAATGAAAGCACCAAAGACATTTCTATTCCTGGAGAATCTAGAGAACTCTCCAATAACGAGAGGGAATTTGCTGGGGCTTCGATCACAGTGAGCATTTCATGATGAAATGCTCTTTTTTCGTTATCAATATGGTAGAATAGAATCGTCGACTATAGCTGAAGAGGTGAATAGAATGAAACAATACTTAGATCTTTGTAGACATATTTTACATAACGGAACAAAAAAAGAAGATAGGACAGGGACTGGCACGATCAGTACTTTCGGTTATCAGATGCGTTACGATCTTGCAGAAGGCTTTCCGGTTGTAACGACCAAAAAGTTGCACCTGAAATCCATCATCCATGAACTGCTCTGGTTTCTAAGCGGTGATACGAACATCAAGTACCTTCAGGACAATGGTGTTCGCATCTGGAACGAGTGGGCCGATGAAAACGGCGATCTTGGGCCTGTTTACGGCTATCAGTGGAGATCCTGGCCAACACCTGACGGGAAGAGCATAGACCAGATCACAAATGTGGTGGAACAGATAAAGAACAATCCGGATTCAAGAAGGCTGATCGTATCGGCTTGGAATGTGGCGAATGTGGATTCCATGGCATTGCCCCCATGCCACACCATGTTCCAATTCTATGTTGCCGATGGTAAGCTGTCCTGCCAGCTATACCAGCGCTCTGCCGATGTTTTCCTAGGTGTCCCATTTAACATCGCATCCTATGCATTATTAACCATGATGGTCGCCCAAGTTTGCGATTTGGAGCCTGGAGAGTTTATCCATACCCTGGGGGATGCTCATATCTATACAAACCATTTAGACCAGGTAGAATTGCAGCTTGGCAGAGAACCGAAAGATCTGCCTACAATGGAAATCAACAAAGAGGTGAAATCCCTTTTTGACTTCACCTATGAAGACTTTAATTTGGTAGGTTATGATCCGCACCCAGCGATCAAAGGAGTGGTCAGTGTATGATATCCATGATCGTTGCGACAGACAGAAATGGTCTGATAGGAAAGGACAATGATATGCCATGGAGATTGCCCGAGGATCTGTCTTATTTCAAAAGGATTACAACAGGTTCAACAGTGGTGATGGGGAGAAATACTTTTGAATCCATTGGTAAGCCTCTCCCCAATAGAAAAAACATCATACTCACAAGAAATAGTGACTACCATGTTGAGGGTTGCAAAACATTATCCTCCATCGAGGCACTTAAAGAGATGGATCAAACAGAAGAGGAAATTTTCGTAATTGGCGGGGCCAATATCTACAAACAGGCCATGCCGTTTACAGAAAAACTTTACCTTACATATATTGACGAGGAATTCGCGGGGGATACCTATTTCCCTGAAATCGAAGAAAGTGAATGGAAGCTGGTTTCAGAAGAAAAGGGAGTAAAGAATGAAAAAAACCCTTTTGACTACTTTTTCAGGGTTTATAAGCGAAGACATTAGAGTTGTAATGATTAGGGAGAGAATGAAATGCTACGTACGTTATGGTGGTTCGCCTACTTTTTCGGCTATTTGATTTATAGCTTGCCGACAATAGAAAAAGTAAAAAGGTTGGACCCTTCCATGCCAGTGGAAGAGAGAGATACAATTATTCACGAAAAGCCGAAGCATTGGGCAAAAAGCCTTGTGAACATTACTGGATCAAATATACAAGTGATAGGAGAAGAGAAAGTTCCGAGTGGGCCAGTGCTGTTTGTAAGCAATCACCAAGGAAACTTCGACGTCCCGATCCTTATCGGATTCCTTCAAAAGCCACTTGGTTTCATTTCCAAAGTTGAAGTGAAAAAGATTCCTTTCATCCCAAGATGGATGGAATCGATGAATTGCGTATTTATCGATCGCAAGGATAGAAGAAAAGCCATCCTCTCCATCAGGGAGGGCATTGCAACATTGAAAGAGGGACATTCGCTCGTTATCTTCCCTGAAGGAACAAGAAGCAAGGGGAATGAGATGGGGGAATTCAAAAAAGGGGGACTGAAACTCGCAACAGAAAGCAGAGTACCAGTTGTTCCTGTTACCATCTCCGGTTCCTATAACATCATGGAAAAGAGCAAGTTCGGTTTTCAACCAGCAAATGTAACAGTAACCATCAGCGACCCGATCTACATCCCATCAGAAGGAAAAGTCGATGGAACCGAACTTGGTATCGAAATACAAAATAGAATTAAGGAACATTTATAAGTAAAAAACTATCAATGTTTTTAAACATCCAGCAAGGTCACTACTGCAATCAGTTAGTGGCTTTTGTTCTATTTATGTATAGGAGAGAATGAACAAGGGGGAATATGGGAGTATGTTGAAATTGATTAAGAATGTTCAAGTTTATGCACCAGAAAATCTAGGCAGGAAAGATGTTCTTTTGATTGGAGATAAGATAGGGGCCATCGAAGATGAAATAACGCTCCAGACCAATCTTCAAAATATTGAGCTGATTGATGGAAAGGGACAATTCCTGGTTCCGGGATTCATAGACGCCCATGTTCATATTACAGGTGGTGGCGGAGAAGGCAGTTATCATACCAGAACTCCTGAACTGATGCTTACTGACGCAACAACTTCTGGCATCACAACACTTGTCGGTGTCCTAGGAACAGATGGGACCACCAGAACGATGGCAAGCCTGATTGCCAAGGCGCGTGCTCTCGAGGAGGAAGGCATTTCGTGCTATGTACATACAGGGTCTTATCAGGTTCCCGTCAAAACCCTGACCGATACCATCGAGAATGATCTTATTCTTATAGATAAAATCATAGGTGTCGGGGAAATTGCCATAGCGGATCATCGTTCCTCACAGCCTACCATGGAGGAGATGGCGAAAATAGCTGCCAGTGCCAGGGTGGGAGGTATGTTATCAGGTAAGGGTGGCATCGTCAATATTCATGTAGGGGATAGCAGCGCATTGCTGTCCCTCATTGAGAAAGTAGTCGAAGAAACGGATATACCGATAACACAGTTCTATCCGACACATATTAATCGAAATCAAGCCTTATTTGAAGCAGGCATTCATTTTGCCAAAAATGGAGGGTATGTAGATTTTACAACCAGTACTGTTCAAAGATTCCTTGATCAGGGGGAAGTCCGTTGCAGCACAGGCCTAAAAAAGATGCTGGAGGCAGGTGTGCCGATTCAAAACATTACATTCACGTCAGACGGACAAGCAAGCCTCCCGGAATTCAATGGTCACGGGGAGCTTGTCGGATTGCAGGTGGGTAAAGTGCGTACTCTATTTCAAGCAGTAAGAGAGGCAATCCTCGAAGAAGGCATTCCGCTTGATATCGCAATAAAGGTCATCACAGAGAATCCGGCAAGGATTTTGAAGCTAGCCCAAAAAGGGACGGTATCCACAGGGAAGGATGCTGATCTTGTAATGCTGGATCCACAAAATCTGACGATACAAACTGTGTTTGCAAAGGGTAAGATGATGGTCCAACAGGAGATGGCAATCGTTAAGGGTACCTTTGAAGAGTAAAGGAGGGTTTCAATATGTGCGGAAGATTTTCTCTGACGACAGAAATTCATAAATTACAGGAGCGATTTTTTCTTGAAAATTCGGAAAGCCTTGAATTTCAGCTGAGCTACAATATTGCACCCGGGCAAAAAGTGCTGGCTGTGGTCAAAGGGGAACAAAAGAACAAGGCAGGATTTTTGCATTGGGGGCTTGTACCGAGCTGGGCAAAGGATAAGAAAATCGGGAACAAAATGATCAATGCCCGAGCTGAAACGCTACAGGAAAAAGTGAGCTTTCGGCGTCTTCTCGAGAGAAGGCGCTGTCTCATCCCGGCCGATAGCTTCTACGAATGGAAAGTGGAGGAAGGTGTAAAAAAGCCCATCAGGTTTGTCATGCAAGATCAGCAGCCATTTGCATTTGCTGGACTCTGGGACAGGTGGAACCATAACGGAGAGGAATTGGTAAGCTGTACAGTCATCACCACCCAGCCCAATGAATTGGTAATGGGTGTACATAATCGTATGCCAGTCATTCTTAAGAAGGAGCATGAACAGAAATGGATAGACCAGGAAGTACAAGATCTTTCCTTTCTAACCTCCATTCTTACACCGTTCGACGCTCGTTCCATGAAAGCTTATGAGGTTTCTTCTTCTGTAAATTCACCTAGAAACAATGATGTTACCTGTATAACACCCATTTAAAATGTAGGCTATTTTCGTAAAGATTGTTGTTTTTAAATATCAGGCTGGGCTAAAGATATGATGTCAACATAAACTCCCTGTTGGTTTCCGTTCCAGGTGTTCGCTTTCCGCGGGCTCCCATCCGTCCCCGGCGAATCTTGTGTCCGGAGCGGAAATCAACGGGCTGCATTTGTTGCAGACAATTTATCCATTTAAAAACAACGAATGCGAAAACAGCTAAATTGTTTTATTTTGTCAGACTAAATATTAACACTTGTGAGAAAGATTAGTGTATAATAATGTCAAACGGGTGAAAAAGAGGATTGATATTTTGCTATGGAAAAGCCTAGAGTTCACGATTGAAAAGGGACAGAAGGTAAAAGTCATTGAAATTCCAGTACTGGAGGACGATAGCACATATCACTTTATGCTTCGTGTCAGATTGCAGACATTTTTAACACAAATACTTTCAGATAAAAACCCCAAGCAAGTGTATTCGTTCAGGGAATATCTGCAAAAAGTGTTGAAATGGCCGGATTATTGCAATGTAATAAAAACAGATATCTTAAAAAATAATGCGTAATGAACCGAGAATGTGATAATATGGGGACAGGGCTAACACCCTGTTATTTTTTTTGTCCAAAAACGTAAAACAAGAAATATTTGTGACAAAATCCTGCATAATGTCGGTTTTGAGTCAAAAAATATGAGTAATTGGTTTGAAGTGCATATAATTGCAGGTATAATATTAACTAGGCTATATTTGGGGAAGTGAATTCATGACAAACGTAAAAATAGTGACGGATTCGACCGTTGATATTGATCAATCTATCATAGATGAGTTAGACATTAAAATTGTACCATTGTCCATCACAATAGACGGAAAATCATACATAGACAGATTTGGTATAAAGCCTGATGAATTTATGGACAAGATGAAAGAATCCAAGGAACTTCCGAAAAGCTCCCAGCCTGCTGTTGGCACTTTTGTGGAAACATATGACGAGCTAGGCAAAGATGGAAGCAGAATATTGTCCATCCACATGACTGGCGGAATGAGCGGGACAGTAACATCGGCAGAAAGTGCCTCCAATATTTCAGAAGCTGATGTAACAGTGGTGGACTCGCGCTTCATCTCATTTGCCTTATCCTTTCAGGTAGTGGAAGCTGCAAAAATGGCTAAGGAAGGTAAGTCCATTGAAGAAATTCTGAAACGATTGGATGCAGTAAGAACTAACACAGATTTGTTCATCATGGTGGATACATTGGATAATCTGGTGAAGGGTGGTCGGATTGGACGCGGAAAGGCGCTGATCGGCTCCTTGTTGAGCATTAAACCGATTGCATCGCTTGCAGACGGGGTATACACACCGGTGAACAAGGTCAGAAGCCATTCTCAGGTCATAAAATTCTACACAAAACAATTCAAGGAAGATATTGCAGGCAAAACAGTTAAACGTGTTGGAATTGCGCATGCAGGCTGCCTGAAACTTGCAGAAACGTTAAAAGCTTCCCTGCAGGAGGCATCGGGATTTCAGGGTGTGGAGATAGCATTCACTACACCTGTCATTTCCACTCACACCGGACCAGGTGCACTTGCACTCATGTATTTTGCAGAATAGAATAGAAAAAGCTAGGGGCTTTGCCCTTAGCTTTTTCTATTGGTTAGAAGGCAGCATTGGTGTTGGTGTGGGAGAGGAATACCCTTCCTTGTATGCCTCATCAATGCCGTCCCTGATTTCTTTTATGGATTTTCCGTCCTTATATTCCATTACCGCAGTAGCTGCAATTTCCAGACAAACTCCGCATCTAGTTCCATGATCATCCCATTCAAGGGAACCGTCATCATTCACTTCATGAACGAAGCATTGATAACTGCTTTTATGTCCAGCTGAAGTTCCGCAGCCACAATAGCAGGGTATGTGCTCCAGTAACTCCTGGTGTTGTGCTGCAGCAGCATAGATTAATTTGATATTGTCTGGTTTCTCGTCCAAGAATGCGGGAAGCTCTTGAACCGAACCAGTTTTTTCTCTAAGGTCCCCTTGAAAAAAAGAAGGCTTTTCATGTTGATGATGTTCATCTGCTTCAGACTTTTGATCTGTGGCATTCTTCTCTGAATTATTGGAACATCCCGTTGAAAAGACCATCAGGAATACAACTATCAATGCCATTTTTTTCATATCGTACACCCCGTTTACATAAACTATACCATTCTACTATAACATAGCCGAAATATGGATACTTTAACATCTTTGTGAACGAGGTGCAGGGTAGTATACTTATCTGATTACCAGAATAATAGTCCGCCTAATACGATACCTGTAACGAAAGCAAGTGGAACAGCTACAGGGTTGTATCCATACCCGCCATACCCACCATATCCACCAAAAAAGCCCATTCCGAATCCATTCAGGCCTCCTCTTCTGTTTGGCTGAATGTATACATGGCTAGGTGACACCCTAACAATTCTTCCACAATGACTCGAGCCGTCCCTGCATCTGATGGTAACCACTTGACCATGGTAGCGTTGGCACTGTTGATAAAACTGTGACATATCTTCATCCTCCTATCGATTAGATTACATAGTAGACTATTCCGCTTCCCAATATGTTGCTTGTACGTTTGACTAGCTATATTCGATACTACCGAATTTTTCAGATAAAGGAGGACATCCGAATGAGCAGGAAAATCTTATTGTTTGCAGATTTTGGCATAGACGATATTATGGCAATTATCTATGCGTACAATGAAGCCAATGTGAATATAGTGGGAATCGTTGCGGAGTACGGAAATGTCCAGAAAAGGACTGCTATTCGAAACGCGAAATATTTGCAGGAAGTGACAGGAAGGGATGATGTCCCTTTGATTGGAGGGGCTGAGCGTTCGTTAATTGGTGTGCCGCCAATCTATTATCCGGAAGTTCATGGACCTGAAGGATTTGGAGGCTTTGTACCGCTTTCGGAATATATTGATGAAGAGGAAGAAAATATTTTCGAAAATTTTCATCAGATCTACGATATCATCGAAAAGTATGATGGTGAGTTGACAATAGTCTGTATAGGGAGGCTAACCTCCTTGGCCACTTCATTTATTCTTTATCCAGAAACGGTAGCAAAAGTTAAAAAGATTTTTATAATGGGTGGGGCATTCAATTTTCCCGGCAACGTGACTCCTGTTGCGGAAGCAAATATTTTTGGTGATCCCTATGCAGCTAACATCGTATTCAATTTCGCAGAGGACTTGACCATCTTTCCCCTGAATGTAACACAGCAGGCGATCCTCACATATGAAATGGTCAATTACATCGATCAGGTAAATAAAGAGGCAAACAACACGCTTGGTCAGATTATCAAACCGATGATGGACTATTACTGGCAGTTTTACAAATCACAAATACCTACTATTCCTGGTGCACCATTGCATGATGTTGTTACATTATGGGGAGTATTCAATGAACAGCATATCAAATATGTCAACAAGCCGGTCAGTGTAGTAACAGCGCCTGGGAATGCCTTCGGACAGACGGTAGGCGATTTCCGTGATTTTGTCCAACTGTCAGATAAACCTGTCCATCGGATTGCCATTGCGATTGATTATTCCCCGTTCATCAGTCGGGTAGTGGAAGTCCTTACAACTGAATTGATCAATTAGACGAAAAGTCACCTCTTTATGAATAGAGGATGACTTTTTTCATATTCTTCACTTTTCTGGCTATCCTATCATTATAGATGCTCGACCGGAAAGGAATGGCCCTTATGGCTTCTGCTACGTCCCTGTCTTGCCTCGGGATAGATGAGGTAAAGAATTATTTCATAAAACAGCTTCATCATAGTCCGGATTTGTATTTTTATGAGTTGCCGGTAAAGGAATCTACATTATTGTTTATCTATATGAAAAATCTAGTCGATGATTCCACACTGAATCAGTTTATCCTCACTCCCATAATGGAAAACTTTCATCTGATCGATATAGAAATGAAGGATCTTCGTCACAAGATGTTGATGACAGATACTTTCCTGACAGAGAATGGGGAAATTGCGACTAAAAATATCTTGGACGGCTATGTGTATATTATCCTGGATAAGGGAAAATCCGGAATTCTCGCCAATGTGGCCAGAAAAGTGGAGCGAGGATTAGAGAAGGCAGAAACGGAATCGCTAGTTTTCGGACCGAAGATCTCTTTCACTGAATCTCTGAGCACCAATATCAGCATCTTACGCCAGAATATTCTTCTTGAAGATCTATGTACAAAAAAGCTGACGGTCGGGAAGCGAAACGAGACCGAGATCCGGCTGGTATATATAAAAGGGATTGCTGATAATGAATCGGTAGAATACATAGAAGATAAAATTACGAAACTTGAAGTGAACGAAATTCTGGACACATCCGTATTGGCCCAATTGATAGAGGACAACAGCTATTCCGTTTTCCCTCAATATCTTCAGACGGAGCTGCCTGACCGTGTTACATACAGTCTGGAAAGAGGGATGATTGCTGTTTTTGTGGATAGAAGCCCGATGGTGCTATTGGGACCGGCTACTCTTTTCAACTTTTTTGAATCGACGGAAGATGTATATATGCGTTGGAATATGGGGAGCTTTATTCGATCTCTCCGCTATCTGACGATGTTCTTGTCCATCCTTCTGACTCCTGCCTATGTTGCCATCATTACGTACCATTATGAAATGATCCCATCTACATTGATTGTTTCTTTGGGTGAGTCCCGTTCCAAGGTTCCGTTCTCACCGATATTTGAAGCTTTTTTGTTGGAGATCATGATAGAGCTATTAAGGGAAGCTGGTGCAAGGCTGCCGACTAAGGTAGGTCAAACAATGGGTATCGTAGGGGGGATAGTACTTGGGCAAGCTGCTGTGGAAGCAGGATTTACTAGTAATATCCTCATTATTGTGGTTGCACTCAGTGCCCTCGGGTCCTTTACTGCGCCCAGTTATTTAATGGGAACTGCCATCAGGATTACGAGATTCCCGATTTTGATACTAGGGGGGCTTTGGGGAGGAGTGGGTATAGCAATCGGACTTTGCTTTCTGCTGATTCACCTGTTAAGGCTTTCGAGTGCAGGAAAACCATATTTGCGGCCGGTGTACCCACTTGATTTGAAAAGAGTGAAAAATACCGTATTAAGAATTCCAGTCGAAATGATGAAAACCAATCCTGATAAAAGAGGATTTTTCACATTTAACGGAAAATACTCCAAAGATATTGATGAATAGGGTGGTCAAGGATGAACACTCCCACAACGGCAAAGCGACAGCTCCTGGTGCAAGCATTTTTAGTTTTCTTTGTGGTGCACACGAACCAGACGGGGGTTGGAATAGCAGGGGTAGAGAGAATTATTTTCTTTGAGGCCAAGCAGGATGCATGGATTTCGCTGATTATCAGTTATATAGGAATGGCTCTTACCATTGCGGCGATGTGCTATATTCTACGGACATTTAAAGATAAGGACCTATTTGACATCCATGTATCCATTTTCGGCAAATTGTTTGGAAACTTGATGAACATACTTTACATCACGTATCTTTTGGCTGGATTATTATCTATCATACTCGGTTATACGGAGATTGTTCAGGCATGGATCTTCCCTGATATGAAGACCTGGGTCATTTCCTCATTTCTTCTCATCCTTACCATATATGGTGTATTTGGTGGAGTACGAACCATTGTAGGTGTTAGCTTTATCACTTTCTTTTTAGCTATCTGGCTAGTGCTGTTGATATATGAACCGATCCGGTTTATGGATTGGACCAACTTCCTGCCAGTATTGGAGGCATCTCCCAAGGAAATCTTGAAAGGTGCTTATAAATCATCATTTACTGTGTTGGGGCTTGAAATTCTCTTTTTCATCTATCCGTTTATCAAGAATAGGGAAAAAGTTCATTTCTATGCCCAGGCAGGCGTTCTCTTTACCTTTTTATTGATTCTTCTATTAATGGTTGTGTCCATTGGATACTACAGTGGTGAGCAGCTTGAAAAGACAATCTGGGCAACCCTCTCCATGTTCAAAATCATTCAATTTCCAAACCTTGAGCGCTTTGAGTTTTTTGCGGTTTCCATGTGGTTGGTAATCATCCTGCCGAACATTCTATTCATGATGTGGGCGGCAAGCAGAGGCCTGAAGAAGATCACAAAAATTAAACAAAGAAAAATTGTGGTGGGGTGTGCGGCCGTATTAATAGGGTTAACTTCCATATTCAATAGGAGAGTAGAAAATAATGAATACATCGATGCAGTTGGTCTATATGGATTTAGTGTTGTTTTTATCTATACCTTGATTTTGTTTTTAATCGTATTTATCAGGAATCGTTTCTTGGCAAGGGGGAAGACTGGATGAGGCTTATTAAACTGATGTGTATTTTGGTCAGTACCATCCTGTTGGGTGGATGCCTGCAGCAAAAACCATTGGAAGAGCTAGGACTGGTTACTGCAATGGGCTATGACAAAGAGGATGAACTGCTCAGAGGAACCGTTGTCTACTATGAATTCGATCCCCTTCATACGAATAATTCCAAGATGGTCTCTACCATTGCAAATACAATTAAGGGGGTACGTCAAAAAGAGAACCTATCATCAAGCAGAAAACTGGTATCTGGCCAATTAAGAATTGCGATCTATGGGGAGGAACTGGCAAAGGAAGGAATTATTTCATATATCGATACACTTTCAAGAGACTCTGAAGTTGGAACTATGGTCTATTTGTCGGTAGCGGAAAACTCCGCGTATGATCTAATGAACAACTCCCAGCAATCAGAAGAAATAACAAATGTAGGGACTTATCTATATGATCTGATAAGCCAGAATGTGGAAGCGGAGTCACTTGTTTCACCGACACTGCATGAGTTCATGCAATGCTATTACAGTGAAGGAAGGGATCCGATACTGCCTTTGCTTGACTTTTCAGATGATACGCTGTTAATAAAGGGTCTTGCACTATTTAAAGATGATAAAATGAAAGGGATCATCGATACAGAGAAGTCATTTTATCTAAAGCTCTTACTAGACCCGTATAGAGCGGGAACGATTGAAGTTTCACTCCCTAAAAATGATATGGGAAAGCACATTAAAAAGAGGGAACAGGTCCAAAATGAATCTGAAAATCTGTTTGTTTCGCTAGATCATCTGGAAAGCTCAGTGGATATAAAGCTCGACGATGCAGAATCAAATCATTATAGAATAAAGGTGGACGTGGTTACTAGAATGCAGGAAATCTCAGAGGATTATAATCTTGGAAATCCAAAAGCCTTAATAGTTTTGGAAAAGGCCATCGGTAAAGTAATGAAGGGGAAAATGGAAAAGATCATAGCTGAGTTTAAAAGTCTCGGGGTAGATCCAATCGGTTTCGGCAACCACTACAGATCTAAGGTTGGATATGAGAGGTTTTCAAGGGAGATATGGGATGGCATCTATCCAGAAGCTACTTTTACCATCGAAGTGAAAACAAAAATATTACGTACCGGAGTAATGGATTAGGAGGGCAGAACTTGCTCTCTCTTTTTATTGTGGAAATGTTAGAAATGAAAAATAAATAATATTGGAAATGTTTGAAACTTTTTACGACCTATTTCGTCAAAGATATAGTTATCCTCGTAAAACTGCTTTAAAATGGAAATATCAAGAATATAAAGAGAAAATTTTTATGATTAATAGGGGGAAGCAACTTGAGAAATATGGAGAGTATCAAAAAAATCATTGTCTTATTATTATTATGTCTTGTTCTACTTCCAGGAATGCCGAGTGCGGAAGCAAAGCTGGAAGTGAAAATTGAATATGGGGTGGACAATAAAGTCCAAATGGGAAGAGGTCATCCTGTAAAAATTGAAATGAAGAATAATGGTGATGCCGTAAAAGGCGACTTGGTCATATTCACTAGTCCTACATATAATATGGCCGGCAGCTATGTCATTCCGGTGGAGCTTGAGGCAGGCGGCACAAAAGTTATCGATCTGTCAGTCAAAGGTAGTACAGACCAGTATTCCTATAGTCATTCAGGGAAACCCACTGATACAGTAAGCTTCTATGATGGCGGTGTGGAAAATGGCAAGGAATTGAGCTTGAGTGGCAATGCAAATGCCAAGCCCCGCTTTATGGCAGATAATCGTCTGATTTTAGGTGTACTAAGCAATAATCACGATGCAGTAAATTATATGAAGCTGGTAAAATACCAGAATGAATCGATGGAACTTTTAAATATCAAACAGGAACATATTCCGAGCGAATCGTTCGGCCTGGAAATGTTCGATGTCATCATGATACATGATTTCCCTGTTTCTATGTTAACTTCAGCACAACAGAATGCATTGATGGAATGGGTCAACAATGGCGGTTCCATCGTGTATGATTCCAAGATCAACATGACACAGGATTTTGGGGAACTGACCGATTTCCTTCTGCTTGATCCAAGTAAAGAGACAAATATATCTTCCATCAACAGCGAGAGCGCTTTTCCAAATCATCCTGTTTTTACTGGTGAAATGAAACAGGATGATGTACAGGTGATTGTAAAGGAAGGTGAAACACCATTGACGATCATGAAAACTTTCGGAGCTGGTACTGTCACTCAGGTAGCAAGCAGTTTATCGAATGCTGAGTGGAGTAACTGGGATGGTGTTGGTACATGGTGGAACAGTGTCGCACAAAAGGCATCTTCCAAAAATGTCGCCACATATAATGCACCTCTTCTTGAAGAGCTATCCTATCAGCTGAGTGCAATAGGTGAGACATTTCCGGGTTCCATTGTTTCCGTCCCATTGCTGATCGGTGCATTTGTTCTTTATCTCATTATATTGATTCCTGTACTTTATCTCATTTTAAAGAAAACAGATAAACGGGAACATGCATGGTGGATCATCCCGGGTATTGCCGTATTTACAAGTGTAGTGGTATTCGGAATCGGTGCAAAGGATAGAATTTCCGGCACTCAAATCAATGAATCCAGCATCCTTGTATTGGAAAAAGATTCTAAGTTCGCTTCCGGATTCGGTGTGGCATCCATCTTGACAAACAGTGGCGGCAAATACCGGGTGGAAACGGAGCATGAGCAGACAGATTTTTTCCCGGTGACATATGGCTATAACGATAATATTGATCTGATGAAAAATTATGCCTATTTGCAGGCAGGCGGAAGTGGTACAGATATCACCTTCAACGATGTGGAATACTGGTCCATCCGAACAAGTGTGGGAAATGTCAATAATGTGGAGCTTGGGACCTTGGAATACGAATTGACCGTAAAGGACGGAAAAGTGATTGGAAATATCCAGAACAGTCTAGCCTATGAATTGAAGAGTGCCCATATACTTTCAGGAACAAACGCTCAGAAACTGGGGGATATCAAGGCAGGCGAAGCAAAGGAAATTGAATTCGATATACCAAAAGGAAATATTGCAAATGTACTGGCTTCACCCAATTATGCAGCAGTATCAAATGCCTTCCCTAATTTCGGCGCGAGCATGTACCAGCACGGGGGACCTGTACAGATTGAAAAGTCGGAACTCCAATCCTATAAGAGTTTTCAAATGCTTGATATGCTACTGAACAGAAAAGATATCTTTTCTGGGACCGATCAGCCTGTCCTTGTAGGATATATCACACAGGACCTCCTCGGGACAAAGGTTAATGGTAAAAAATCTAATAACCATTCCTTGCACTTGGTGGCAATTCCAGTAACGATTCAAAATGAAGGATCAGGAAGCTTCAGTTTTGCAGAAGAGCAGTTCAGTCCGAAATTGAGTGTAACTGAAGGTGAGTCAGGAAACATATTCCATAATGGCTTGGATTATGGCGAGCCATTCATCCATGTGAGTGATGGAAGCTATACCATCTCCTATCAGTTGCCGGAGATGATATCAAAGGAACGGGACTTTTTCAATAAAGTGAAGCTTAAGCTGAAGTCAAGGGACGTTAATCTGGAGTATTTCATTGTAAACCAGGAAAC
This sequence comes from Sutcliffiella sp. NPDC057660, assembly GCF_042800035.1. Classification (NCBI taxonomy): domain Bacteria; kingdom Bacillati; phylum Bacillota; class Bacilli; order Caryophanales; family Bacillaceae; genus Sutcliffiella; species Sutcliffiella sp. NPDC057660. Next base: position 50,412 of record NZ_JBHVHV010000007.1, on the reverse strand, counting down.
GAAGGAGCTCGTCCCTTTAGAAAACAAGAGCAGCATAACCATCGAGGAAAAGGTAAAGAATTTTATTTCAAATGAAAACGGCATAGATCTAGTCATCAAGGCGCCGGTTAACTTTGAGGACCAATTGGAAATTCCGGGAATCGAGCTAGAGGGAGAGTTAAGTCAATGATAGAAACGGTTAATCTTACAAAAAAGTATGGAAAATTCACAGCTTTGGATTCATTGAACCTGAAGGTGGAGAAGGGAACTGTTTTCGGTTTTGTCGGCCATAATGGGGCGGGAAAATCGACCACTTTTTCGATTCTATCCACTCTTTTGGCACCTACGTCCGGAACTGCGTATGTGAATGGGTATGATGTAACGGAAAATCCAAAAATGGTACGGAAATTCATTGGTTATATGCCGGATTTCTTTGGGGTTTATGACCAATTCCGGGCAGATGAATACCTCGACTTTTATGGAGCAAGTTACGGAATTCCATATGAGGAAAGGCAGAAACTGATACCTCAATTATTGGAGCTAGTAAACTTAACTGACAAAAAAGACGCATATGTCGATGTGCTTTCCCGTGGAATGAAGCAGAGACTTTGCCTTGCAAGGGCACTGATACATGATCCTGAGGTACTGATCCTGGATGAGCCGGCATCAGGACTCGATCCGAGAGCAAGGATCGAGATGAGAGAGATACTAAGGGAACTGAAGAATATGGGGAAAACAATTATGATTTCCTCCCATATTTTGCCTGAACTTGCCGAGATGTGTGATGAAATCGGTGTTATCAATGGAGGAAAGCTGGTGGCAACTGGCAAGGTGGAGCAGATTCATCAGCAGCTGCAGGCAAACAAGGTATTAAAGGTTCTTGTTACAGGCAATATGGAAGGAGCCATCCGATTTTTTGAGGATTGTCCTTCCGTGTCCAACATCCAAATCAATGAACAAAAGGAAAACCTGCTCTCCTTCTCTTTCGAAGGGTCGGACGCCGAACAGGTTGAGCTTCTGAAAAATGCTCTTGGAAGAGGCATCATGATACTAAGCTTCAGTCAGGAAGAATCCAATTTGGAAGACATTTTCTTAGAAATAACAAAGGGTGTGGAATAGATGAGGTCACAACTGATTAACCCCATGTTGAACAAAGAGTTCAAATTACGGTTTCGAAGCTTTAAAAGCTTTCTGGGGATATTCTTTTATTTAGCGGTCCTGGGATTGATTGCCTTGTTTTTCATCTATATGGAAACGCGATATAGCTCAATGGGGATGTTCCGTCCCGAAAATAGTAAAAATATGTTCATGATTTTGGCTTTTGTCCAGCTTGCACTAATCTTCTTCATGACACCTGGCCTTACAGCGGGGATCATCAGCAGTGAAAGGGAGAAGCAGACCCTGAACATACTATTGACGACCCAACAGTCCTCCACAAGCATTATCGTAAGCAAGCTAGCATCGTCCTTGTCTTTTTTATTGTTAATTGTCTTATCGAGCTTGCCTCTGTACAGTATCGTGTTTCTGTTTGGAGGTATTTCTCCAAAACTTTTATTTATGACGTTTGGAATCTACCTGCTTTCCATGATTACATTAGGCAGCATTGGGGTATTCTTCTCCACCTTCATCAGGAAAACGATTGTAGCCATGGTCTGCACATATGGAGTAGCATTCTTTTTTGCAGCAGGAACCGCAGTAATGACCATGTTTTTAATGAGCTTCCTCTCATTCGGTGGCACTGGGGGAGGACCAATGGTCAACCCTGCACCTTATTTTATTGCAATGCTGAATCCATTCGTATTATTGATGCTTGCTTTTGAACCAGGTTTTGAAATGGAATTCCAACGTATAACTGGTATGGAAACATCCTTGGGTTTAGGTTTCATCATTTCGTATATCATATTATCCATCGGGTTGGTCATTTTGAGTATTCGAAAACTGCGTCCAAATATGAAGCCACGCAAAGGGAAGGGAAAAAATGAAGGATAAAGAACAATTAATTGTTTTTCTTCGTTCCATTCGAAAAAAGCTGAGGATCCAGAAGCTTTCAAGGCAAGCACAACTGGCATGGCTCTATGGTTCCTGCGCTTTTCTCCTCATCGTCTTGGTCGGAAGGGTCATTGTAACACCATACATGATTGAAAAAGCATTGATCCTTGGGGGATTTGTCTTTTTTATCTCCATCCTCTTTTATTGGAGAAAAAGGCCATCTACCTACGATGCAGCCAGGTTCTCCGATCAGGTAATGAAAGAGGATAGGCTTGTCACTACACTTGATTTTGCCGAAGATTCCTCCTTTTTAGCAGAGCTTCAAAGAAAGGAAGCTCTACAGCATCTCAGGAAGCATGAAAGGGAGATAAGGGATGTCAAATTGGCACATTTCTATGGAAAAGTCATGGTCACGTCTCTGGTAACCATTTGTATAGCAGTACTGCTGCTTGTGATGCCAAATGCAAAAATGCTGGAAGCGGAAGCAGTCGTGAAAGAGCAGGAAATTATCGAGGAAACGAAAGAAGAGTTGAAAAAAGCTGCTGAAAAAGAGAAAGACAAACAAGGGGTTAAAGAAGAGCTGGAAAAATTAAAAGAGCTGGAAAAAATGGATGATCCCAATGCACTTTTAAAGGAACTGATGAAAAAAGAGAACGAACTTAACGAAAAACTGAAGGAAATAAAAGAAAAAGAACAAAAATTAAAGGAAATCGCAAAGAACAGTCCAGAGAATTCATTGGCAAACCTTGCATTAAACGGTAAAAACGCCGAACTGCAAAAAAGACTAGACGAGCTGAAAGGAAATTCGAAAAATCTTTCCGAAGAGGAAAAGGAAGAGCTGAAGCAGTTGGCAGAAAACCTCCTGGATAAAGAGAATATGGATATGGAGGAATTATCGGCAGAAGAACTGGCAGCATTAATGGAACAGCTGGAGAAGCTTCTACAAGAAACAGCCTCCATGTCAGAGCTTGAAAGTCTGCAAAGTTCCCTGCAGTCTGCAGCAATAAATCAATATGCCAAAATGTCGCAGGCAGGAATGAATCCTACAAAGCTTACGCTATCCAATTCCAAGCAAAACAATCCCTCCACCCAGACTGCGCAAGGCCAGCAGGGTCATGGCCAAGGTCAAGGCCAGGGTCAAGGTCAAGGCCAAGGTCAAGGTCAGGGTCAAGGTCAGGGTCAAGGTCAAGGTCAGGGCCAAGGTCAAGGTCAAGGCCAGGGTCAAGGCCAAGGCCAAGGTCAAGGCCAAGGTCAGGGTCAAGGCCAAGGTCAAGGAAGTGGCGGCGGTGGAACCTCAGCTGGTACAGGCGCTGGAAAACAGACGCTTACTGTCCCATCCTATCTTGCAGGTGAAGGGTTATCGGAAACGGACTCAGGGCCAACAGGAGAAGGCAGATCCAATTTTGAGGATGCACAGGATTCACCTGTGCTAAAAGGCGAAGTCCGCAATTATGATGAAGTGTATTCTTCCTATGAAAAGAGCTATCGGGAATCCTTGGATCGCATGAATCTGCCATCCAAGCTCGAAGATATCGTCAAAAAATATTTTAGTGAAATGGATCCGAAGGGAGTCAATTAAGTGATCAGTCTGGAAGAGAAAGAGAAAGAATTAAAGCATTTTCAGGATTCATTATCAGATATTCAACAGGAAATAAGCAAAGTGATCGTCGGTCAGGAAGAGGTCATCCAGCAATTGCTGTGGGCGATGGTATCGGACGGTCACGCATTGCTTGAAGGTATGCCTGGTGTCGGAAAGACGATGTTGATCCGCACCATTTCTGAGGTGTTGGATTTTCGGTTTTCCAGAATTCAGTTTACGCCAGACCTTATGCCATCAGATATAACAGGGACAAAGATGATTGAGATTCATGAAAATGGAAAACAATCCTTCGTCTTTCACGAGGGGCCAATCTTTTCCAATATAGTACTTGCCGATGAAATCAACCGTGCCACACCAAAAACCCAGAGTTCGCTGCTTGAAGCAATGGCGGAAAAGACCGTGACGATCATGGGGGAAACGAGAAAGGTCGCGTCACCCTTTTTCGTTCTGGCTACACAGAACCCTATAGATATGGAAGGTACTTATCCTTTACCTGAAGCCCAGATGGACCGATTTCTATTGAAAATAAACATGGATTACCCCAAAAAAGAGGAACTCTATGAGATTATCAACAGGACGACAGGAACCTCTTCCTATAAGGTAAGTAAACTGCTCGATACTGAGAAAATGCAGAAAATCCAAGGTGCCGTGAAAGAGATCCTGGTATCCAAAGAACTACTGGACTATACGGTAAACCTTATCATGGCTACGCATCCGGCAGATGAAAATGCCAGTGAAATGGTTAGAAAATTTGTCCGCTACGGCGTAGGGCCCCGCGGTATTCAAAGCTTGATCAAAGTGGCAAAAGCAAGGGCTTTCTGTTCAGGCCGATTCCACATTTCCAAAGGCGATATTAAGCATGCTGTTTTCCCGGTTCTGCGACACCGCCTGTTTTTGAATTTTGAAGGGGAAGCTTCAGGAGTGAAAGAGGACACCATACTGGAAGATGTTATCAGCCACATGGATAAACGTTTGAATGCAAGGTAATAGCGAATGTTAAATGGATCTATTACTAAGCAGCTTCAGTCCTATTCCCTTCAGGCGAGCAAGCTGAAAAGAAGCTGGCATAAAGGTACACGAAAATCAAAGCGGTTTGGCGCTTCCCATGATTTCTCCGACTATAGGATGTATCAACAGGGAGATGACCTGCGACAGGTGGATTGGAATATTTATGCCAGAACCCAAAAGCACTATATTAAGAGATATTTAGATGAACAGGAACTCATTGCCTCCATTTATCTGGATTGCACATATAGCATGTCCATTGCGCCTGAGAAATGGAAGTTGGCCAAAACACTTGCTGCCTCATTTGCCTATCTGGGTTTGTGCCAGGATGATAGGGTTTCAGTAATTGGTGTACATGGAGAGCAGTCTCCTTATCTTTACCGAAAAGGGAAAGCACATCTTTTTCAAATGATGCAGTATGTGGAAGACCTCAGTCCCAAGGAATCAACATCCCTTTTTTCTGAATCTGTAGCGGGCTATGTGCAAAGGAAAAGCAGTATATCCATTGTGATCAGTGACCTGATGGAGCCGCTGGAGTCCATCTTCCACGTCCTTAAGCTGATACAGGCAAATAGACAGCAAATCTACCTCATACAAGTGCTGGACCAGGAAGAGGTGGATCCTAGCCTTGAAGGCGATTTTATGCTGGTGGATAGTGAAACAAACCAGGAGGTAAACGTAACGATATCAGACTATACGAAAAACCAATATAAGCAGAGAATGAAAAACAGGATGGAAGCCCTGGAAAGCTTCTGTTTTGAAAGAGGAATTTCCTATCTAACATGCAGCACACAGGAATCCGTCGAAGATATTCTCTTTAAAAGAATGACCTCATTAGGTTGGATTAGGTGATATAAATGGGATTTACAGCACCGCTTTATTTTTTTCTCACCGCTTTTCTGCTCGTTGTCATCTTTTTGTATTTCTTCAGAAAGCAGTATGAAAAGAGACCCATTCCTTCTGTGCTTCTATGGCAGGAATGGATGAATGAATTCGAGGCACAGGCTTGGTGGAAGAAGCTTCAGCATCATATTCTATTATATTTGCAATTATTGGCGCTTCTATTTCTCATTTTCTCGCTCGTACAGCCATACTTCGAGAAAAAAGGAATGGAGGGAGATCATTTCGTTTTTATTTTTGATACATCCGCAAGCATGACAGCTTTGGCAAGTGAAGAGAGTACAAGGTTAGAACTTGCGAAGAAGGAAGCCCTGGATACCTTGGAAAAGCTAAGTGATCAGGCTGTAACGATTATTGTGGCAAACGATACTCCTTTGGTGATGGAGGAGAGGGCAACCTCCAAAAGGGATATAAGAAGACACTTGGAAGCATTGACTCCTTCCTATTCTGCAGCTAACCTGACGGATTCCATCGAATTGGCAAAGAGTTTGATGGGGGAGGAGCAGGGCCAGATTCATGTGTTTTCCGATAATCTATCAAAGGGGACAGAAATTTCCTTCCATGATAATACCAGATTTGTTGCACATAATTTTGGTGTGGAGCATCCGAACCTCTCCCTAGTAACCTTCGGCGTAAGTATGAATGGAGAAAAGGTTATTGGAGTAGCCACAATAGAAAATGTAAGCAAGGAACAAAGAGAGGTCATCTTGAATGTGTACGGGGAAGACGAAAAGCTTGTGGAAGTGACAGAGCGCGTGGAGCCAAATGAAACGAAAACCATTTATTTGGAGAATTTATCACAAGCAAAGATCTACCGAGCTGAAATCATTGGTGACAAGCATTACGTATTGGATAATGAACAGTATGCCTTTCTTTTGGATCAAAACAAGTCTACCATCTTTGTTCACGAGGCTGTTCATCCATTCGCAAGAAAGGCTTTGGAAATTGCCAGCTCTCAAGTTGTTCACCTTACTTCCAAGTCTCCAGTTCCAAAAGATAAGGAAGGCGTTCATTTTATTAAAGGGCTACCTATGGAAGAGTGGCCAGTTGGTCCAAAATTCATTTTTCTTCCCATGGGAACTTCTTCTGAGGGGAAGGAGGAGCTTGAAGGGGAAGTTAGCTTTGATCAGAATCATCCTTTATTAAAAATGGTGGAATTTGATAAGGTATTTGTCCAGTCTGCCTTTAGCTCCCAAATTGAAGGATTGAATGTATTGGCGCAAAAGGGCAAAATGCCATTACTGCTTGAGGGAATGTATGATGGATATCCGATTATTATTCAGACGTTCGAACTGGATGCAAGCGACTGGCCATTGCACCCAGGTTTTCCTTTGTTTTTATATAATGCAATCGAGCATCTGACAGCGGGACAGGAGCTTATGGGCTATTACCCGCCTGGCGCTTTGCTTGAATATATACCTGCATCCGATACAACTTCTGTGGAAATAGTCAATGATACAGGGGAAACAGTCGTTCAATACGATGATTTTGATCAGAACCTGCAGCTTCCGGTTCAACCTGGGCTGTATACGTTCAAAGAAGTAAAGAGCATTAATACTACAGAAAAATTACTCACGGTCATGCTGGACGATGAAGAGAGATCGATTACTACAGAGGAAAGCTATTCCCTATCTTCATCAAAGGCTGCCGGGGTGGACGAAGGCACTTCAAAACAGGATGTAACCTTTATATTCCTGATATTGGGCTTACTTGTATTGCTAGTGGAATGGGAGGTATATAGACGTGCAGTTACAAATTGAACATCCTCTCATGCTTTTATTCCTGATACCTGTCATCATCAGTCTGGTGCTATTCTGGCGGAAAAAGAAACAGAAAAGAAGCAAGGATTATGTGATTTTCAGCCTTAGGAGCCTTATCTATTTTCTTATTATCCTTGGTCTTGTCATACCGTCCCTACTCTATCCCGTAAAAGGGGTACATACGGTATTTGTCCTGGATCAATCAGAAAGTGTCAAACGGTTGGAAGGGGAAATGCTGGACTTTTTGAACCGTTCCATTGAGGCGAAAGGGGATGAGGATTCATACGCGATCATAACTGTAGCTGACAAGGCAAGGCTGGAGCGCTCATTTACTGGTGAAAAAGCTGAAGTGAGCACCGTTTCCGTCAATGAGGAAACAAATTTCACCAATCTGGAGGACGGTATAAAGCTTGCTTCAAGTTACCTTCCGAAAGATTCCAAGGGTAGAATTGTCCTATTGACCGATGGTGTGGAAACGAATGGAGACAGTCTCAGACAGGCGCAGCTACTCTCATCGAAAAACATCGAATTTGATGTCAGGGCCTTTCAGCCGCCAAATGTCCTTGATGTTTCCATCCAGTCCTTTACTACTCCTCAAAATGGTTTTGAGGGGGAAGCGGTTCCTTTTCAGGTGTCGGTTGATTCCAATTTTGATACGACTGCAACACTGCAGATATCACAGAACAATGAAATGGTCATTCAAGAAGAGATAGTGGTAGCCAAAGGGATGAATTACTATTCCTATCAAACTCCTTTAAAAGAGCCTGGCCTTTATTCCTTTAAAGCGGAAATTATTCCGATCGAGGATAAAATTGTGGAAAACAATCTTTCTCATTCGATCACTACTGTCAACGGGCAACCGAAAGTGCTGCTGGTCGATCAGGGAGGACAAGGAGAGAACGTTTTTCAGGCTCTGACTTCCAGTGGCTGGAGAGTTGATCGCATTCAACCTGAACTTTTACCTACCAATCTAGCAGGATTTCTGGCTTATGAAAGCATCCTTTTTCATAATATATCTGGTCATCATTTAAGTGAAACCCAGATGAACCTGATGGAGACGGCAGTAAGAGATTTTGGTGTGGGTTTCATCATGACAGGTGGAGATGAATCTTACGGATTGGGAGGGTATTTCCAGACACCAATCGAAAAGATACTACCTGTAGACATGGATGTCAAAGGTAAAAAGGAAATCCCTTCGCTCGGCCTGGTTATCGTGCTTGATCGTTCAGGCAGTATGATGGGGGAAAAATTCGAGCTGGCAAAAGAAGCGGCTGCCAGGTCTGTAGAGCTATTAAGGGAAGACGACACTTTTGGATTCATTGCATTTGATACGGAACCTTGGTCTGTGGTTGAAACTGCACCAATAACGGACAAAAATGATGTGATTGAAACCATCCGTTCCACTGCACTTGGCGGCGGTACAGATATTTATCCTTCTTTAAGCCTGGCCTATGAACAACTGAACAATCTAGATCTTAAAAGGAAGCACATTATTCTGCTTACAGATGGACAATCTCCGGATGGTGCGTATGAAGAGCTGATCGGGGAGGGACTGGAGAATAATGTAACGTTATCCACTGTTGCCATCGGTGGAGATGCAGACCTTAGCCTCCTTGAAGAGCTTGCAGGTTATGGCAGCGGGAGATTCTATGAGGTATATGAGGCGAGCTCTGTACCGAGTATCCTGTCGCGTGAAACAGCTTTGACGACAAAAACTTATATTGAAGATAACCCGCATGTTCCGTTTGTAACATCCGGCTATGATTGGTCCAATCGCTTTTCTGGGGGAACCCCGCCGATAAACAGCTACATTGCAACCACCTTGAAGACGAGGGCTGAGCAGATCATAAGTAGTGAAAAAGAAGATCCAATCCTTGCAAGGATGAACTACGGCTTGGGAAGAACGGTGGCATGGACCTCCGATGTAACGGGTGCCTGGAGCGGAGGTTTTCCGATCTGGAGCGAATGGACCGGTTTCTGGAACGACATCGTCACATGGTCCTTGCCTTCCTATGAAAAAGGAAATTACGACATTCAGACTAGTGTTGATGGTGGAAAGGCCACCGTAAAAGTAGAGGCTGCCGAAAATAAGCTCCTCCCACTTACTATCAGTGTTTCGAACAACAAGGGTGAAATAATAGAGAAAGCAAAAAGTAAGTTGATAGGGCCCGGGCAGTATGAACTGGAATTTCCTGCCCTGCCGGAAATCTATTTCTTGAATATCAGCCAGGAGGAACAAGGAGAGACGGTGAACACCTACTCCACTGGCATGGTTGTTCCCTATTCAACAGAGTTTGAACAAAAGCCTGTCAATCAGGAGCTGATCGGAAATCTGACTTCCATTAATAAAGGAAAGATATTGGAGAAACCAACCGAGGCTTTCAGACCTTGGCACAAGAACCTTTATCAAAGTCAGTCTGTATGGAGCCCATTCATCATCCTTGCTTTTTTTCTTCTCCTGTTGGAGATCTTTATCAGACGGTTCGGACTGTCACCTTTCTTTTATCTGAAAAGCAAAGTTATTCCTAAGAAGAAACCTGCTGAAAGGAAAGAAAAGAAATTGCCTTCCATAAAAGTGAAAGAACAAAAAAAGGCAAAACCAAAGACAATCCTGAACAAACAGGAAGTCAGGAAAGAGAAACCCGTTTCCAGTGAACCAACAAAGAAACCTAATACGGAGAATCGTCCAGCAACTGAAAAAAGCAGTCCCACCGACAAAGAAGATCGCATGTCACAACTATTAAAAGCCAAAAATCGAAAAAGAAAAGGTTAACCCCAGCGGTTAATCTTTTTTTACATGAATGTTCTGTTGAAGAAAAAAAATTATTTACATTAACTAGCTGTTGATTGGAGCAATTGGCGAAGACTCCTGCGGGAGGAAGGGTTTAGTGGAGACCCCGCAGGCGAAGCCGAGGAGGCTCCACAAACGCCCCGCGGAAAGCGCAGCCTAGTGCGGAAATCAACAGCGGTGTTTAACGGCACAAATAAAATATGTTGATTTTATGAACATGAGTGCAAGCTTCTTTTAACACTTGCCATTTAGTGATAATATTTGACATAGAAAAAGTATTCATGAAAAAGGTGAGTTGTTTGAGGAAGAGAATAAAATTATTTAGTATATTTCTTGTTATGACTTTACTATTGGCATCATGCGGCACGCCTGGAAAGGAAGGCATTCCGGATGCAACAGACTGGGAATTGGGGGATTTCTCATACACAAACCAAGAGGGCAATACTTTTGGCCTGAAGGATATGAAGGGGGATATAACTGTTGCCTCCTTAATTTTCACAAGCTGTACGACAGTATGTTCACCGATAACAGCTAATCTTGCCAAATTACAGCGAATGTCTGAGGAAAAAGGACTGAACGTTCATTTCCTATCTTTTTCCGTAGATCCTGAAGTGGACACGCCTGAAAAGTTGACTGAATTTGGAAATAAATTTGAAGCGGATTATACTAAGTGGAATTTTTTGACCGGCTATTCCCAGGAGCAAATTGAAACATTCGGCCCGGAAAATTTTAAAACGATAGTTGCAAAGCCTAAAAATGGTGGAGAGGTTGTTCATGGTACCAGCATCTACCTGATAGATCAGGAAGGAACGATTGTAAAGAGCTATGATGGGCTCGATGTTCCGTTTGAAGAAATATTGGAGCATGTTAAAATTCTACAAGAGCAGTAACATTAAATGTCCGGCAAAAACTTTTCGTTTTTCCGGACATTTTTTAGTAACTTCTAAGAGTTCTCTCCCCCCTGTTCCAAACTTGCCTTTACACCATCTGTCACAATAACATGTAATTCCTTTGAAAATAATTCCCTCGAAACCTCCTCATTACATGCAAGGATTTCCTTTTCTTTCAAACTTTTATTCGTTTTATTATCCATCCTTTTCATCCTTTCATTTAATATAGTATTAACGTGTGTAAGAGCAGCTATTTTTGAAAAAAGAGTGGTAATATGGTATAAAAAATATACTGCATCCACTATTAGGGTATATAATTGTGATAATATACCTATCTGCTTTAAACCCATAAGTGCATGAATCCAGGATAGGGTTTACTTACTTTCAATAAAGTGGGAGACCTCAGCAAGAAGGTTCACTTAATGAGGAGAATGTGTAATGAATAAAAGTTTATCCATTTTTGGCCTATTGGGCCTTTTCATAATCGTTATTGTTAGTATGTCTAGTTGCAGTGCACAAAATTCTTCGAGCATTGTGCTTGAAAAAGCTAAAGAAAGACGGGAAAGCCAAGAAGAAAAAGAATTTTTCGAGGGAGGTTTATTCTTCAATAGAGAAGAACAAGCCGAAAACAAGCAAAAACAAACAACTCTAGAGGAAAAAGAAGAAGTATCCGATGACTTCTTTGATCGCTCCTTTCATTTGGTCTTCTTTGGGGATTCATTGACACAAGGCGTTGGAGACAGTACAGGAAAAGGCGGATTTACTCCTTTTGTGAAAGAGCATTATTTGGGTAAATCCTATATAGATGAAGTTTCCATAACGAACCTTGGTGTAAGAGGAAACAGGACCAATCATCTGTTAAAAAGACTAAAGCAGCCCGAGGTCCAGGAATCCCTTCAGAGTGCAGATGTTATTTTTATGACTGTTGGTGGGAATGACCTGATGAAGGTGATCAGGGAAAATTTCCTTGATTTGAATTTCGAGTTGTTCGATAAGGAACAAGCGGAATATGCGGAAAGACTGGAAACTGTCATAACGGAAGTAAGAAAAAACAATCCGGATAGCACCATTTACGTAGTTGGACTTTTTAACCCTTTTTACGAATTCTTCAAGGAAATTCCGGAAATGAATGAAGTGGTGTCCAATTGGAATGAGACCACCGTTTCCATATTGGAGAAGCATCCAAAAACCTCTTTCGTCCCAATCCAGGAGCTTTTTCTTGACACGGATGAAAACTTGTTGGACGATGACCAGTTTCATCCCAATGAAAAAGGGTATCAGTTAATAGGTGCGGAGATAGTCAAACATGTGATTGAATATAATGAAGAGGTTCTTTCAGAAGAAAACTTGCTGCAAGAAAGGGAGTAGAAGAGAAAAACATGGTGAAGAGAGTGATGAACTGGAAGGTTGCATTTTTTTCCTTACTAATAATCAATATTCTGGTTGCAGGCTTGGCAATTGTGCTTGTGCTGCTTCCCAAACATTCCAATCTGCTCCGTTTATCCCAGGAAGAAGCGGATGACAGGCAACGCGTATCCTTTAATATCCGATCTGATAAAGAAGATTTGAATAAGCTTGTAGAATACTACTTGGAAAAAGAAACAAAAAGACCATTGAATTATGAAGTCAGACTGACGGATAGGGTGGAACTGAGAGGTGAAATGACAGTATTTGAAAGAGATATTCCTCTGACAATGACATTTATTCCTCAAGTACAGGAGAATGGGGACGTGAATCTAAAACAGGATTCGATGTCCATTGGAAGATTGCAAGTACCCGTTTCCATGGTTCTTAAGTATGTGGGTGACAACTATCCGCTGCCTTCATGGGTAAGTATTCTACCTGATGAACAGAGCATCTATGTATCGCTGCAGGAATTGGAGCTTCGCAGTGACGCAAAAGTCGAATTCACCAAATTCGACCTGGAAAAGGACGATATAGAATTTAAACTGCTAGTACCGGTTGAAGATTAAAATTGTCCATAAAATAATTTGAGTAGAAGACAGGAACAGTTGCCATGTTCCTGTCTTCTTTTTTGTTGGCTCCTTTCGGTAAGATTGTTGCTTTAAAAAAATGGGCTGGGCTAAAAATATGATGTCAACATTAAACACCCTGTTGGTCTCCGTTCCAAGCGGCAGCGATCGCGGGCGGCCTCGGAAGCCTCCTCGGCGCTAAAGCGCCTGCGGGGTCTCCCTTGACACGCTGCTCCCGCAGGGGTATCACGCCTTGCACTCCAACCAACAGGGGTGACTCAAAGTGAAAACTTTACCTTACTAAAGGTACAATAATTGTATTTTAACTCAATTTTTCATATCAATAGCGATTTTAATTTTTTTTAGGCTCTTCCATAAACCAAACAATGTTTAACCCGTCAGTTGATTGGAGCGGAGGACACTTGACTCCTGCGGGAAAGTAGAGGGCATGGGAGACCCCACAGGCAAAGCCGAGGCTCCCATCCATCCCCGGGGAATCTTGTGTCCGTAGCGGAAATCAACGGGCTATATTTGATGTGTACATTTTATCTACATGGCAACAATGAATGCGAAAACAACTTTTTATTTGGAATTTAAAGGTAATTCTGTATTAGCATCTATAATTGGGGAAAATACCTAATTTTTTTGGAACTGGGCATCAGCCTTTCCATTTGGACTATAGATGAATACATTAAGTATTAGGAAAGAGGGGGAGGTGTACAGCATGGGTGGTCCTGGATATGGAACAGGATTTGCATTGATTGTTGTTCTTTTTATCTTATTGGTGATTGTAGGTGCAGGTGCATTAAGATTCTAATGCCTCGCTGACGATTAAATAATGTACGTAGAGGAGGTGACAGCTATGAGTTGGTGTGGTTGCGGCAATTACGGTTACGGTCAAGTTGCTGGTGCAGGTTACCCTGGTGGATACGGCAGTTCTTTCGTGTTAATCGTAGTATTATTCATTCTTTTGATTATCGTTGGTGCTGCTTGGTGCTAATACCTTGAATGATGAAATGCCCAGTCCTAGGACTGGGCATTTCTTTGTTTACGGAACCAGAAAGATGGCCTCCAAGTTTGGTGATTCACCAGGCAGACCGACAACTGCAATGGTGTAAGCCAAATCAGGCTTTACATTTACCCTGTTAATGGGCAATACTACATCCTTTGTACCAGCAAGGCGTATCTCAAGATCGACGGTCATTGGTGTTAATGGTAAATAGTCTGTCACGCTCCGAAATTCCAGATCCGAAAAGATGACATCTCCCTTTTTGACGGCTATGTCCACTTTAGGAGAAGTGGGGGATAGATGCAGAAAACGGACTTTTGTTTCACCTGGAGGAACCTCTTCATCATCATTTATTGGTAGAATGATCGTTTTTCCATCGGAATTCAAGGCAGCAAGTGTATACGAGCTTCCTTGTGCTACGTCGATCATAGACGAGCTCAAGAGTTGTGAGGGTTTATCGGTAATTGTAAGCTCGACCTGATAGGAGCCGGCCGGAAGCTCGAGATATTCGCTGCTATTTTTATAGCGTAACCCTTTTAATATCAGCTCCTTATTTATATATACATCCACAATGGTGGTTCTTGGAGCACCGTGTAAAACCCGTACCTTTGAAGTATTGTTCCTTGGAGTATTCCTTACTGACTGTTGATGAATCCAATTGTATAGATGATGATAATGTTTTTGGTAATAATAAATATGTTTCGTGGGATCTGAATATTTATAATAATCGGCAAGGAGCTGATATCTTGTTGCTTCAGTAAAGGAATCGGAACCAAAATGCATATTTCCACCTCCGGATAAGTCCTGACGGTAAAAGGATATGCTGGATAACTTGTGCACTTGTCTTTTATTTATTCTTATCACACAAAATGTGTAGATAGTTTACTGGGAAGAAAAATGTGGTAAATTAATGATAGGAACCTTTTCTCTATTTCAAAAAAAGGAGCAAAAAACCATGGCTGAATATGAAAGCACCATCCACAAGGATATCTCTTTATATTATGAAGATAAAGGTGTAGGAAAGCCTGTTGTTCTATTACACGGCTTTTGCGGCACCCATGCATATTGGAAATATATCATAGAAGAGCTTTCCTCCTATTACAGGGTCATTGCGATCGACTTGCGGGGCCATGGGAAATCTGCAGTTTCAGAGGAACCATTCTCAATCGATGATATGGCCCAGGATATCGATCATCTTCTGAAGCAGCTGGAAATAGAAAAAGCCACGATACTTGGTCATTCATTAGGTGGTTATGTCACCTTGGCTTTGGCTGAGAACTCTCCACACATGGTAGAAGCCTTTGGACTTATTCATTCTACCGGTGCAGAGGACAGTGAAGATGCAAAAAAGGGTAGAGAGAAAGCAATTGAACGTATAAACGAAGAGGGCATGAAAGGGTTTATTGAGGAACTTTCCGGCAAGCTTTTCGCTGATGAAAATATGGAAGAGATGGCCAATGAAGTGGAGTTTGTCAAAAAGCTTGGTTTCAATACGAGGGTCAACGGCGCACAGGGTGCCCTGGAAGCCATGAAAAACAGAATGAACAGAGAACATGTTTTAAAGGAATCGGACTGTCCCATACTTCTGGTTGCCGGAAAAGGGGACAAAATCATCCCTGCTGAAAAGACTTTTACAGCGGAAGGCCCTCATCTTCATCAAACATTGATGGAGAAATCCGGACATATGAGCATGATTGAAGAGCCTAATGAATTATTGGATGCAATCATCCGATTTATGGGATATGTGGATGAACACAGACGAAACAATCATAAATAAAAAAAAAGGGTAGAAGGCATCCGCCTTTTACCCTTTTTGATATTCAGCCCTTTTAATAAACGATCTTTCCTCTTCAATCAGACCGCAAGTCGCACATTGCACTTTGTAAGAAGGCCCTTTGTATGGAATGTGGAATGCATCCAGCGTTTCCGCCGAGAATTCGTTCAGCACTTCACCGGAATGAGGATCAAGCTTCACCGATTTTGGCACTTGTTCAATTATGTTAAAGCGGGATCTGTTCGTTTTGCAGTTAGGACATAAATAAGGTGATGTCATAAATCAGGCTCAACCTCCTTTTCATTATTTTTTTCTAATTGCAGAAAATTATACAAAAAAATTAGGAAGCGAATCACCATGTGGGCAATTCGCTTCACTTATATCTTTATTAAATTGTTAGAGTTCCAGCCTATTCCTAAGTGCTTTTACATAATTCCTGCTTACAGATAGTTTTTCTTCGCTATTCAGTAGCTCGAGCAAATAAGCACCATTAAACCAGGGGATCAGCTTTTGAACATAGGATAGATTTACGAGATAGCTTTTATGAATGCGGAAAAACGGATATGATTTCAGTCTTTCTTCCAGATCTTTCAGTGCAAGCTTGGACTCAAACTGCTGATCCTTTGTATATATTCGGCTCACCCTATCATCCCTGCTGATATAGAGAATGGCATGTGGATCGATATAATGGATTTCACTTTCGAGCTCCAGAGCCAGCCTAGAGGAACGTGCAACTAGTAATCCTTCTCCAGGTTCGAACAGCAGTTTCTGTAGTCGCTTCATAGTTTCAACCAGCTGCTCCTCATCAAAGGGTTTAAGGAGGTAGTCCACTGCCTCATAGCGGAATGCTTCCACGGCAAAATTGGGATAAGCCGTCGTGAATACGATAAAAGGCATATGTTTCAATTCTTTTAAATTCTTCGCGACCTCCAACCCATTCATTTTCGGCATTTCTATGTCAAGGAACACAACATCCGGCTGCTGCTGCATGCAGGTTATCAACGCACTTTCCCCTGATTCTGCTTCCCCGATCACTTCAACAAAAGGGAATTCGCTCAGAAGATGCTTCAATTCCTCTCGACTATATCGTTCATCGTCAACTATGATGGCTTTTATCTTCCTACTCATTCCAATCATCCTTCTTTAAGCGTTTATCGATAAAAAATAGCACTGTTGTTCCTTTATTGGGCTCACTTCTAAATTGGAGCTGAGACTCCTTCCCAAACATCATGATCAAGCGTTTATTAATATTATATAATCCAAAACCTGTTCCGCTGGCAGATGACACGAGTTCTTCTCCTAGCAGTTCAATTCTCTCAGGAGGGATTCCTTTGCCGTTGTCTATAATTTGGATTTCAATCCTATGGATATGTTCTTTAATCCTGATGACTACCTTGCTATTCCTTTCCATATCCCTAATCCCATGCTTCACTGCGTTTTCCACAATCGGCTGAAGCGAGAGAGGGGGAATCAGATAATGCAGAACACCTTCATCAATCTCATATTCAACATCCAATTTATCAATAAATCTCGCTTCCTCCACTGATAGATAAGCCTGTACATGCTTGAGCTCTTCCTGAAGGGTCGTCCACTTCACAGTCGTTGCCGAGAGGTTCTGACGGAAAAAATGAGAAAGTGATACTAGAAGCTTTCTCGCTTTGATTGGATTGGTACGAATCAAGGATACTATAATATTCAGTGAATTAAATAGAAAATGAGGGCTGATTTGCGCCTGCAACGCCTTAATTTCAGCTTCATTGGCTAATTTGGATGCTTTTTCGGCATCGGATATCTCCAACTGGTGACTCATAAGGGAACTCAGGCCCTTAATCAATTGAATCACGATATTATTGATATCTCTTTCTGCTGGAAAATAAAATTTCAAGGTACCGACCGTTCTGTCCCTTTTCTTTAACGGTGCTATCACTACCGCTCCAAGGGGACAACCGGGATGCGTGCAATAGATCGAGTCTTTACCCGCTACCAAAAGCTCTCCGCCTTGCAGTACTTGTTTTGTAACATGTGTTTGAATTGGGGAAAGTGGTCGATGATGATCGTCACCAATCCCGATATGTGCGAGAATCTGTTTTTGGTCGGTTATGGAAACAGCACTTGCATCCACTTCCCGGTAGATGATTTTGCATGTCTCTTCAGCTGATTGGAGAGTGAGCCCTTTGCGCAAATGGCTCAGTGTGTTCTCTGCAAGGGACAATGCCTTTTGTGCCTGGACAGCACCGACTTTCTCCTCTTCTTTTATAAGAGACAATATGATAAGAAAGAATAGGGCCGAGCCAATGCCATTTGCAAGGATCATGGGGATGCCGATACGTTCCACCAAGACTAGTGCCCGATCGAATGGCGCAGATGTCAGCAGGATGATCCCCATCTGGATGGACTCCGCTAGCGCACCCGTCAAAAGGGCTACGATGACACTAATCCGCTTGCTTTCATATTTGCTTCTGATATATGCAGCTAAAATACCGGCGATTATGGAGGAAAACCCACAGGAAAATGCAGTAAACCCCCCAAGGCTCATCCGGTGTATCCCTGCAATCAAACCTGCCCCGATTCCAACTTTGTAGCCACCTAAAAGACCTGCCATGACAATGCCGATCACTCTTGAGTTGGCAATGGCTTCTGACTCGGTCAACTCTGTGATCCACCGATTGAATAGATTTGTATCAGTGCTGAATGTAAGTCCGGTATAGGTGCCAATGATGCCAAAAAAACCGAAAAAGAGGATGGCGATAATCTGCTGTCTCCGGTCAACCTGCTGTCGATTGATTAATTGCCTGAAAAAAGGCAGCCGAGTCATGAGGAAAGCGACTGTTACGATTATCCCCAGCCTTTCAAGCATCGTCAATAAAAGTTCAAACATATGTTCACGTCCCGAGAAAGTTGATGTGATATGTGATAATGGTAGCATAACCTAAATGCTGTTGGTTAAAAAATTTGTAATTAGTGAGTACCGTTCAATTTCCGGAATTTCAATTCAGGTGCAAATTGTATTTTCGGGCGAAAGCGTAAAAAATAAAAAAGAGACTTCCACCAGTAATGATGAAAGCCTCATTTATTGCTTGTTATTTTTGAAATGAGCCTGAATTTGCCCTTTCAGCATCTGTTTCTTCCAATCTTCATTTGCTTTTTCTTTCTTTTTCCATTCCCTTCGAATTTCATGGGTCTGGACACCTTCCTCCATCTGATTGGCGATTTCCATCAACCGTTCAACATCGGAAAAGGAATACTTCCTGATTCCAGATCCAGATCTGGCAGGGAAAATCAGTTTCCGCTCTTCATAGTATCGGATCTGCCTTTCGGATAATCCTGTTAGTTCACTGACAGTACCAATGGAAATGACTTTTTTCTCCTTGATTGATGCAGAATCTTCCGGCTTCATGGGTTCACACATCCTATTCTCCACTCGTTACCTCTATTATAGTATAAAAAATCAATACTTTCATTTATCTTTGTTAGATTTCCTAACATGCTTTTCCTTGTAAATGAAGATTCTGTGTTATCAATCCTTACATGAATGAAGAAGTCAGGATTTTTATGATATACACTAAGTGAAAGGAGAGGTGGTAGAATGGCAAAGTTATTAAAGCAAGCAATATTTGATGTGCGAAGCTTTTACATTCAAAAACTGAAGGATAGTGGTTACTCATTCGACACACAAGTGCTGGCCTCCTATACAATTAGTGAACTCAAAAAAGAATATGCAATCATCGTAAATAATGGAAGGAAGCAAGAAAGCTAACCCAAGAATTTTCGGGTTAGCTTTCTTCTGTCTGTTCCAACTGCATTAATTGTGCTTTTAATGAATCTACATCAAGATTTTCACCGATCATGACAAAATTAAGCGGTACTTTGACTGGCTCCTTCAAATATAGCGGAGTGCCATAGGAGTATTGAAAAAGGTAAATGCTTGCAGCGTGATGAAAAGATAGATAGCCTTTGATTCTGTACACAGTATCAGGCAGGCTTCGAAGCCAGTCCTCAAATCGAACCAGGTCGATCGAAGAAGTAAAGCGGTGCACAAAGGTTTTTATGTGAAGCATATCATTGACATGTACAGAATGATGACTTTCTTTTTCTATCTGCTTTACCTGCCTCCAGCTGTTCTCCGGAATTTTGGCGAAACTGGTCAGGATGGTCTTCGCATATGGACTCAGGGACTGGATTTCAAATAGAATGGTAGATACCTCCGCCTCACTGAGCAGGTCCGTCTTATTCAGAATTAGCATATCGGCATGACGCACTTGTTCACGAATAAGCTGTTTGAGCTGGATGGATAATGCATCTCGTTCTTTCCATCGAAGAACATCAAGCAGGGTAATGATTCTAGCGGCTGAAAATTTGTCAGCAAAAATGGGGGAGAGGACCGTATCCAGTACTTCAATCGGATGTGCCGCCCCGGTCGTTTCGATATAGACCGCATCGAGCTCTTTATCCATCAACAATCCTTGCATGGTAGATTCGAGCTTTTCCTGGATTGTGCAACAGATACAGCCATCAAAAAGTTCGGCCAGCGGCAAATTAGCAGGCACTGCATCGGAGTCGATGGATACTTTTCCTAGTTCATTCATTACAACGGCTACTTTTCTGCCATTTTTTTGCTCCTGTTCTAGCATTTGTGTCAGTAAGGTTGTTTTTCCGCTTCCTAAAAAGCCGGAAAGTATGTAAACTTCAATTTGTTTGCTCATGGCAACCTCCTAAATAGAATGGAAGGGATCAATTCATCCTCCCATTTTACCATATTCCACTAACCTATAGGAACTGGTGCTTTTAATTAGGAATTGCAAGACTAAGTTGCTATAATTCGAATTAAGTATAATTAAAAGAGGTGGGACAGGTATGGAAAATACGAATAGATTAGAAAAAGCGACATTTGCTGGAGGCTGCTTCTGGTGCATGGTCAAGCCTTTTGACGAGCAGGACGGAATTGAAGAGATAATCAGCGGCTATACAGGTGGTCATAAAGAAAACCCGAGCTATAAAGAGGTTTGTTCGGAAACAACAGGACACTATGAGGCCGTTCAAATAACCTTCAATCCATCCGTATACCCCTATGAAAAATTATTGGAGGTATTCTGGACACAGATAGACCCTACAGATCCTTCAGGCCAATTCAATGATAGAGGGGACTCTTACCGGACGGCCATTTTCTATCATACGGAAGAACAAAAGGCAATTGCCGAAAAGTCAAAGGAGGATCTGCAGAACAGCGGTAGATTTTCAGCGCCAATAGTGACGGAGATACTTCCGGCAGCGACTTTCTATCCTGCCGAAGAATATCATCAGGACTACTATAAGAAAAATCCTTTTCGATACAAAATGTATCACACCGGTTCAGGCAGAGCGAAATTCATCAAGGAAAACTGGAAGAAGCTTGACGATGATATCAGAAGCAAGCTAACTCCCATGCAATATGAGGTAACCCAGAACAATGGGACAGAGCCTCCATTCAGAAATGAATTCTGGAATCACACGGAGGAAGGTATTTATGTGGATATCATATCCGGAGAAGCACTTTTCAGCTCATTGGATAAGTATGATGCCGGATGCGGATGGCCAAGCTTCACAAGGCCGATTGAATCCCATATCATCAATGAGGAGATGGATGTGACACATAATATGGTCCGTACAGAAGTAAGAAGTAAAAATTCCGATTCCCATTTGGGGCATGTATTCGAAGATGGACCAATAGATTTGGGGGGACTGCGCTACTGCATCAACTCTGCAGCATTGCGTTTTGTTCCGGTAAGTGAGCTTGAAGAACAAGGCTACGGAAAATACCTGCCTCTTTTCAGAAATCAGTAATAGCATCATCATGGGATGGGACTTATAGAGTTCCATTCTTTTTTTGTTCAGGAGCAGAGATGGATAGTTAACGCTAATATGTCATAATTCAACAATTTTCCCCTTATCTTGCAGGATTTTTAAGCGTGCGTGCAGAATTATTCTAGTTAGCTTACAGAAAAATATATTGGCTGATTGAGTGGGGGAAATGAAATGTCTGTTTTAAGTATTAAAGAGTTGAAGTTTCAGGATCTAGTTAACAAAAACAAGCTGATGTTTTTTATTGTGATGTTTTCGTACACGGCAGGTTTTATCGTAAATGTCATCTACCCGGCTTCATCGGTGATCACATTTTCAATTTTAGCTGCGCTTATATTGGGAGTAACCCTTTTCTTCATAACAAAAAGGAAAAGCAGCTTTCATAAAATAGTGCCATATTTTGCAGTTATCGTTACCTTTCTCGTGTTTTTTCTTATCCTTATAAATCGTGGAGCCTCCTTATCAGGTTTTGTACTGCCATTTTTTGTACTGATCATTGCAACCGTGTACTTTGATCGGATTGTCTTTATCATTGGCGGGATTTGCAGCATGATATTGTTCGGTTATTCTTTATGGTCGTTCTTGAATGGTCATCTATTGACGGAGGGGCAGATCGGCAATATCATTTTGCTATTCTTTTTGTTATTTGTCGTTACCTACGTTCAGATCACCATTGGAAGAAAGCTTTTCTCACAGTTTGAAAATATTGTAGATACGATGAGAACAGAAAGCAGTATCAAGGAACAAAAGCAGGAAGCATTCCGAAATGATGCCATGAAATTGATGGAAAATGTCGATCGAATTCATGAAAGGCTTAGTGTAAATATCCAATCACAAAAGGAAATTTCCTTGACGATTCATGAACTCTCCGTAGGTAGCCAAAGACAGACGGATCAGATTGCAGGTATAGCGGAGCTGACAAACAATGTGACGTCTTTGATGGATCATATAGTTGAACAATCAAACAGTCTACGCGAGGATACTGGCTCTTCGCAGAAAACAGCTATTCAAGGGAAAGATATGGCGCTTGACTTGCAAGGAAATATGAGTAGTTTTTCCGAAGATGTCAAGCAGGTGGATTCAATCTTCCAAGTCTTGACTGAAAAAATCGATGAGACGAATCAGCTGACTCAGCATATCAAGAAAATCACCGAACAAACAAATCTGCTTGCACTGAATGCATCCATCGAAGCCGCAAGGGCAGGAGAAGCGGGAAGAGGGTTTGCTGTTGTAGCCGAAGAAATCAGAAAGCTTGCGAGCTTGACCGGAGATACCACAAAGGAGATCACCGAGAACCTTTCCTCTCTCCACAGCACAAAAGAAGAAGTCCTTCAGCAATTGCAGAACAACAGTGCAAAAATGAAGGTGAACCTCCAATCAACCGATCGGGTGAACACCATGTTCGTACATATTGGGGATACTTTGGAGAATTTATTGGATAAAGTCAAGGAGTTTCATGATTTTGCCCTTCAAGTAAAGGATAAGACCAATAATACTGACAACTATACGAACGAAGTTGCTGCCTTGATGGAGGAGGCAACGGCAGGTATCGAGGAGATAAGTGCGAATATCGAACAATTGACAGATGAAAATGCGCATATTGAATCCATACTGAAAAACATGCTCGCAATTATCGATGAAATGGAAAAGAAGAAATGATCGACAGTTTCAAAATTCATGTATGATTAGTTATTTTTCCTGAAAATGGGCATATGCACATGCAGGACAGCCACCTATTTCATAGTGTAGAAGTGTAAATATCAAACAGGAGTGATGATTATGAACGACTACTGTTACTACACATGTGGACCTTGTGGTTACCCAACTAACGTAGCACCAGCACATGGCTGCGGAAATACATTTGTTTTGATTGTTGTTTTATTCATTCTATTAATCATTGTTGGCGCTTGCATCTGTAAACATTAAGAATTGAAAAAACAGAGAACGTAGGAAAACATCCCTTCATGAAAGCTATCAAGGGATGTTTTTTTATACTTTTTCAATCCTAAAGCGTTAGAGCCGGTGGGTATCTAATGAATAGGAGGCTGTAAACAGGTCATTTTAAATGTACCTTTTTACAGCCTCTTTTTTCTATGAAAGAATTCGTTCCACTGAACATAGGATAGAATAAGGTTTTTTATACCTGACATATATTTTGGGGTTATATGGAGGTTAAACCTAATTACGCAAGCCTTTTGGTAAACGGTTACAGCAGACGAGGGAAAGGAGTAATCGTTTATGGATTATCAATCCTATTTGATCAAACCTTTATTGGATAAAAAATATCCGATAATCAGTCATGGAATGGGTGTCTATCTGTTTGATGTGAACGGAAAGAAGTATTTGGACGGATCTTCAGGTGCTGTGACGGCAAGTATCGGTCACCATGTACAAGCAGTTATTGATGCCATGACAGAGCAGGCTGGCAAGGTATCCTTTGTCTACCGCTCCCAGTTCAGCAGCGCGCCAGCAGAAAAACTGGCGCGAAAATTAATGAAGCTCACTCCAGGAGACGTCAATTGGTCATTTTTTGTAAATAGCGGGACAGAATCAATCGAAACGGCGATGAAGGTGGCAATCCAATACTGGCAGGAGCAAGGAAAGCCAGAGAAAAACCAAATTATCTCAAGATGGAAAAGCTACCACGGGATTACCATTGGGGCACTTTCCTTATCGGGACATGCAGACAGAAGAAGCCGATTTGAAACACTGTTGGAAAAATCACCTATTGTGGAACCTCCATATTGCTATCGTTGTCCATTCAACCTCCAATACCCAGATTGTGGATTGAGCTGTGCAAAGGATCTGGAAAGAGCAATCTTGGAAATCGGGGCGGAGAACATTGCCGCATTTGTAGCAGAACCGATAGTCGGTGCAGCTGCAGGGGCAGTGACCCCGCCTGATGGCTATTATCAAAAAATTGAAGAGCTTTGTAAAAAATACGATATCCTTTTTATCGCGGATGAGGTAATGACAGGAATAGGAAGGACCGGAACAATGTTTGCAGTCGAACACTGGGGCGTCACTCCTGATATCATCTGTATCGGGAAAGGGATGAGTGCAGGTTATTCTCCTATTGCGGCGACACTTGTCAGCCATTCCATTATCGAGACAATCCTGAAGGGATCCAAAATAATCATGAGCGGACATACCTACAGCGCCAACCCGCAATCCGCTGCAGTAGCTCTGGCGGTTTTGGAATATATAGAAAAGGAAGAGCTTGTAGAAAATGCAAGAATAATGGGCATATATTTGAAGCAACAGCTGGAAGATCTGCAGAAAAAGTATCCGATCATTGGCGATGTAAGAGGAAAAGGATTATTGTTGGGTCTGGAAATTGTGGCCGACCACACCTCCAAGTATCCTTTTTCCCAGGAAAAGGCCGTAACGTTCAAGTTGATCGATAAGGCACTAAAAAACGGGCTTCTCATTTATCCTGCTTCAGCGGGTACAGAAGGGCTCGGAGGAGATGCGGTCATCATAGCACCTCCACTTTCGGTGACAAAAAATGAAATAGAAGAACTGATTTCCATCCTAGAAATGACACTGAAACAAATAAACGAAGAAATATAAGGAGTGGCGGCAGGGTGGAAAAGATAGAAAATACATTTGGGAAATTGAAGGACTATGCGGAAATCCTCCAATTATTTAAAAGTGGCAGCACCATCATGTTTGGCGGATTTGGGGGAGTTGGTACTCCACCGACTTTAGTGGATCTGCTGATTGAATCAGGTGCGAGAGACCTTAATCTAATAGGAAATGATGCAGGCTTCCCGACGATTGGCATAGGAAAGGTTGTATGCAAAGGGATGGTGAACAAACTGATTGCCTCCCATATTGGCTCCAATCCGATTGCAGGTCAGCAAATGACAGATGGTAGGCTTGAGGTTGAATTCAATCCTCAAGGTACTCTGGTCGAAAGAATCCGGGCTGGGGGAGTGGGGCTTGGAGGCATTCTGGTGGATGTGGGAATCAACAGTGATGTTGTCACCAAACACAAACAGTTTGCCAAGGTTGCGGAGCAAAACTATATCATCGAGTCTTCACTGACAGCGGATATTTCTATTGTATATGCAAAAAAGGCGGACCCATACGGCAATTTGATTTTTGATAAAAGTGCCAGGAATACAAATCCCCTTGTGGCAATGGCTGGTGACATTACCCTAGTGGAGGTGGAGGAGTTCGTTCCTGTCGGCACACTCGATCCAGAAGAAATCATCACACCAGGAGTTTATGTAGATTACATGATTCAAAGTAAAGGAGTGAATTGGACATGGGTGTGGAATCCAGCATACGGAACCTGATTGCTAAAAGGGCTGCTCAGGAAATAAAAAATGGCATGGTTGTAAATTTGGGAATCGGTATCCCCTCTCTTGTGCCCAATCACCTTCCACCTGATATTCATGTCATGTTCCATGCCGAAAATGGGGTGCTCGGAATGGGTCCTACTCCTGAAGCGGGTATGGAAGATGAAAATTTATGCAACGCTGCAGGATACCCTATAACCATCCAAAGTGGCGCCTCCTACTCGGATAGTACAATTGCTTTCGGGATGATCAGAAGAGGGAAATTGGATGTTACTATTCTTGGTTCCCTTCAAGTCAGTGAATCTGGCGATCTGGCAAACTGGATTGTACCTGGTAAGCGAGTACCGGGTATGGGCGGTGCCATGGAATTGTCGCAAAAAGCGAAAAAAGTGATTGTCCTGATGAATCATTGCGATCGAAACGGAACACCTAAAATACTGCCAACCTGCACACTTCCCATTACCACGCCTGCATGTGTCCATATGATTATAACGGAGCTTGCAGTGTTGGAAGTGTCACCAACTGGACTTATTTTACAGGAATTGATGCCCGGCGCAACGCTTGAAATGGTGAAGAGGAAAACTGCCGCAACATTCACTTTGTCTTCTGGCTTTAAATATGATTGATGTTGGATTTCCAGATTAATGCTGGTGGTGTTGGAAGGGGATGAGAGAGTGGAAAAGAAAGCGAGTGAGATTCGTCAATGGGTCAGAAAAAATAGGGGGAAAGCAGTTACATTGCTACAACGGCTGGTACAGGAAAAGAGTGTCTCGGGGAAGGAAAGCTCTGCACAGGCAATTGTCATCGAAGTTTGCAGAGAGCTCGGCCTTGAGATTGATATATGGGAACCCGACAGCAAAGTACTGAAGGGAAATGAGAATTTTGTATCGACTAGAGAAAATTTTTTCGATTCCCCTAATGTTGTTGCACGTTGGAAGGGAGTGGGGGGAGGTCGATCCCTCATATTAAATGGGCATATTGATGTGGTACCTGAAGGAGAAAGATTGCAGTGGGACTGTGACCCTTATGAAGGGAAAATAGAGGACGGGAAGGTCTATGGCCGGGGCACAACGGATATGAAGGGCGGAAACGTGGCAATGCTGTTTGCCTTGGAGGCCTTGCAGGCTACCGGGGTACACCTCAAGGGTGATGTCATTTTCCAGAGTGTAATTGAGGAAGAGAGCGGTGGAGCGGGGACCCTCGCTGCTATACTACGTGGGTATAAAGCGGATGCTGTCTTGATACCAGAGCCCACCAATATGAAAATATTCCCCAAGCAGCAAGGGTCCATGTGGTTCCGTCTGAAAGTCAAGGGGAAATCGGCACACGGGGGTACAAGGTATGAAGGTGTAAGTGCCATTGAAAAATTGATTTCTGTGATAGCTAGATTAAGAATATTAGAGGAAGACAGAAACAAACGTGTAAAAGATCCACTCTATGCCAAAATTCCGATTCCTCTTCCCATTAATATAGGGAAGATCGAAGGCGGTAACTGGCCATCTTCTGTACCTGATCTGGTGACGCTTGAAGGAAGAATAGGAGTGGGACCTGAAGAGACCATCCATGAGGTGCAAGAAGAAATGAAACAAGTGTTATCAAGATTAAAGGAAGCCGACAGTTGGTTTGCAGAGCATCCGGTGGATCTGGAATGGTATGGGGCACGGTGGATTCCCGGAGGTATCGAAGAGGAGCATCCTTTTGTTCAATCTATCAAGAAGAACTATAAAGAAGTGACACAAAAAGAGGCGATTTTGGAGGCCTCCCCCTGGGGAACGGATGGAGGGCTTTTCACAAGCATCGGAAAGATTCCTACCGTAGTCTTCGGGCCGGGCACCACAGAGGTCGCCCATCACCCCAATGAATATATCTCCATAGAAAACATGCTGGATTGTGCAGAAATTATCGCCTTGACGATGATGGACTGGTGTGAAAAGGCCAAATAGTATTGCAATGAGAACCGTGTCTGCTTGCAGCAGTACGGTTTCTTTTATTGGGAGAATGAAGGCGGATGTAACTTCTTTAATTTTCCATTGGTTACATATCCCCTTGAAAAATGAAAATACTATCCTACAAAAGGCGGTGAGGAATGCTTTGGTCACTTTCATGACTATCGTAATTTATGTATGTACATTTTTTTTAATCAGCTACCTCGATTGCCACTATTATGACATGGCATTTATGTCCTGTATTTCTCAGCTTTTTACCTTTGATACGGGAATAAGAGAGTGGTATGTCTACCTATTTGGTTTGTATGGCATTTTCTACGCATTCATTCATGATCTACGCAAAAAAAAACATAAATCCGGGAGTACACAGAAAAATGGTTAGCAAAGAAACAATTTCATTAACACAATTGTTTATTATCATTCTGATCTTTGAAATGGGTAGTGCAACGGTGGTCGGGATCGGGAGTGAGGCAAAACAGAATGTCTGGATGGCCATCTTGATTGCTGGTGGAATAGGGGTCCTCTACATGCTGATGCTCCATTACCTCCTTTCAAAAAAGCAAGGAAAAAACTTTTTTGAAATAGTGGAAATCGCACTCGGGAATTGGATTGGAAGAGCCATCATATTCTTATACATCATCTATTTTGTCTATATCTCTGCCAGGGTATTAAGGGATTTCGGTGAACTGATTGTCAGCACTATTTTTATCTATACGCCGATTGAGATTATTTCTATCACCATCATGCTTACCATCATCTATATGTTGAAATCGGGAATAGAAGTGGTCTCAAGGACTTCAGAAATCTTCTTCCCATATGTGTTTTCTTTTACTTTTCTTGTTGGAATATTCATCATGCTATCTGGTGAGTTGCATATCAGTTATATGCTCCCAATCTTGGCGGAGGGGATTAAGCCAGTTTTCAAGTCGATCTTTCCTGACCTGTTGACGTTTCCATTTGGGGAATTGATAGCTTTTGCCATCATTCTCCCTTATGTCACAAAGTTTAAAAAGGCAAAAGGCTTTGCAGTTGCAAGTGTTATTACCAGTACAATCATCCTGGTCTATTCAGCCGTCATTCAAGTGATGACGCTCGGATATGAGATGAAAGGCAGGGCCAACTTCCCCTTGCTCTCTGCTGCCAGGGAAGTTTCCCTGTTGGACTTCATCGAGCGGGTGGATATCGTAGTAGTATTTGTGGTCATGTATGGCATTATAGTGAAAATATGTATTTTCTTCTTTGGTGCATTAAAAGGGCTGGAGCAGATATCCAAAAGACCTTACAGAGAGTACCTTATACCGATAGGTGCATTGATTGCCCTTGTGTCCATATTGATTACAGGGAATTTCGCGGAACATATTGAAGAGGGGTTGAATATAGTCCCACTGTATATTCATCTCCCTTTTCAATTCATCTTACCTCTTTTTATTTTGGTGATCATGATCTTTAAAACGAGAGGAAAGAAGGAGAGGAGCGGGGTGGAATGGAATGGTTGAATAAAATGTTCTCCAACAAAGATGTGAAAATGACAGACACAGATAAGGAACTGTATAACGAAGGAGGGAATGAAAAGCCCCTCAATCCTTCATTGAAAGAGATAGATAGCATCATCAAAGAGGAATTTTCACATTCGATCGACTTCCATTATTCTGCGGTTTTGGTCGGGAACAGGGACGGCAAAGTATATTATTTCGATACACTAATAAATAAGGAAAGACTCACAGAAGAGATATATGATCCACTTACCAGTACGGAAGGAAAAGACGCCATTGAAGGAACAAAAGATCTCGAGGAATTCAGAAAAGAGTATTTCTCTTCGGTTCCCTACACTTTTGCAGAAAACTATCATCAAGTTTTCTGGAAGCTGCTTAATGGCTATGCGGTTCTTGTCATTGATGGGATTGAGAAGGCGATCTGCATCAATCTTGGGGATATTGAAAAGAGAACGGTAAGTGAACCAAGCACGCAAACCATCATCCGGGGACCTAAAGACAGCTTCACAGAATCAATCAAAACCAATCTCAGCCTTATAAGAAGAAGAATTCGTAATCCGAACCTCTGCTTTGAGCAGTACCGGGTTGGGCAGGATACACGAACTGCAGTAGTAATTGCCTATATGAAAAGCATTACAAATGAAGATCTTGTCAAAGAGGTCAAAAGCAGAATAGAAAAAATTAATGTAGTGGGATTATTTGATAGTGGTAATATCGAAGAATTTTTGACCGATAAAACTTTAACACCATTTCCTTTGACCTTCAATACAGAACGGCCAGATAATGCTGCTGCCAATCTGATTGAAGGGAAAATTATCATTATTGTGGATGGAAGCCCATTTGCTTTGAGTGTTCCTACAGTGTTCACTGATTTTTTCATTTCAACGGAAGACTATTATCAGCCTTTTTTTATGGCCTCCTTCATTAGGATCATCAGGTATGTGGCGTTTATGCTTTCCCTTCTATTGCCTTCTTTGTATGTGGCCATATCCACGTACCATCATGAGCTGATACCCACCTCCCTTCTAATTAGTGTACAAGCTCAACGGGAAGGAGTGCCATTTCCTGCGGTAATTGAGATATTACTGATGGAACTTACCTTTGAGGTATTGAGAGAAGCTGGGGTACGTATGCCCCGTGCTGTCGGTCAAACGGTTTCCATTGTTGGAGCTCTTGTCATTGGTCAAGCTGCAGTGGAGGCTGGCCTGGTATCAAGTGTTCTGATTATAATCGTCGCTTTAACTGCAATAGCAAGCTTTGTATCGCCCATCTACAACTTCTCCGTGGCCACGCGCATCCTGCGTTTCGTCTTTATCATCGTGGCAGCGATGATAGGATTGTATGGGGTGCTGCTTATGGTTGTCATCATGGTGGTGCACCTGACAAGCCTAAGGTCCTTTGGCGTACCATATTTGGCTCCGATAGCTCCGCTGTTAATGGAAGATCAAAAGGATGTTTTCTTGCGGATGCCTGTATGGGATAACATCACAAGACCTTCCTACCTAAAACCGAAGCACGGGAAAAAGGTCGGGGATCAAGCATCACGTGGGTCCAAGTCCCATAGTAAGGGGAATGTAACATGAGAAAATTACTGATTTTATTCTCCTTATTAACCCTTCAGACTGGATGCTGGGACAAAGTGGAATTGAATGAAATTTCCATCGTCACTGGAATAGCGATTGAAAAAGGGGAAAGCTCCAAGTTCAAATTGACGGTGGAAACGATTAATGCTCCACAGCTATCGAACGAACAGCATGGTAGTGCAACACCAGTCATCACTTTTGAAGAAGAGGGTAACTCGTTGGCTGAGCTGACAGAGAGAATGAATGTAGGGCTTTCAAGAAAGCTTATCTACTCACACACCAGAGTTATTGTCATCGACGAGGAAGTAGCCAGACAAGGTGTTGGTGATATTGTGGATTTCCTGGAGCGGACCGGAGAGTTTCGGAATGATTTTAATATTCTTATCGCAAAGGAAGCCAGAGCATCGGATATTGTAAAGACCATTTATCCACTCGAGCTGGTCCCATCGATAAAGATTCATAAGCAGATTCAAATGTATCTGGAGGATTGGGGTGGAGATCCTTATGTACGGTTGACAGACTTTTTCTTTTCGTTGACCTCCAAAGGCAGGCAGCCGGTAACCAGTGCAGTAACCATCCAAGGAAAATCAGAAGCTGGAAAGTCAATTGATCAGAACAAAATGACAGAACTTGATTCTATTGTTGTAATTGATGGTCTCTCCATTTTTAAAAATGATAAACTTGTAGGGTATCTTTCCAAAGAAGAAGCGAGGAACTATCTATGGACTCAAGGACTGAAGCATACTAGTTTGACGGTGCCGTGCAACCTTGGAAGCTCTGAAGGGGAAGATAAATATTTGGACTTCCGAATATTAAACTCTCATTCAAACAGGAAAGTAACCAAACTGAACGGAAAGCTTAAGTTATTCGTCAAAGTGAGCGGTGAAGCCAGAATTCAGGGAACCCAGTGCCATGAAAATCTGGAGAAGATCTCCACTTATAAAATGCATGAACAGGCTTTAAACTCATATATCGAAGAGAAAATTACAGCTACAATCGTAAAGATGCAGAAGGAATTTCAAGCAGACATTTTTGGATTTGGCGAAAGTTATTACCGTTCCAACCCAAAACAGTATTCAAAGCTTGAGGGAGATTGGGATACTGTTTTTTCAGGTGCGGAGGTGGAAGTCGAATCCAGATTCTTTATCAGACGCTCAGGAATCCGCAACAAAAGCTTTCTTACGGATGAAGAGACAACAGATCCATAAAAATAAAAGTGTATAAAAAAAGGGGATTTTCTTTTTCTATATCGAACACTTAATGTAGGGGGTGTTGGAATGGGAAAATTAAAAGGGGAATATATCATCCTGCAAAATGAACAGTTCTATCTGAAGGGATATAAAGACTTTGCGAACGAGAGGTTGAAGATTGAGGATTACCGCGGGAATATCGAACATATTTTCTCTACCATAAGAAAACTGCAGAAGGAAGACTATGTCCATAAAACAATTGTTAAATGCAGAACGAAAAGCGTACCATCTTTCCTAGGACAGGGATACATGCTTGAAGGTTGTATTCCTGGATATTTTCTGGGAGGAGACGCTTATTTTCTATGCAAATATCATGATCAGAAAAGATTTACCAGTTCTATGTGGGTAGAGGAAGATAAACAATTAGAGGAAGTATGGAAAAAAGATGGGGATATAGAGAACAAAGGGGTTATCACTCCTTCAATCAGAAAAGCGACAACGCTAGATGCAAAAAAACTTGCGACCTTTTATGCGAGTGTTTTTCCAATCTACCCGGTCCCAATTGATAATCCGGATTATGTAAAAGACCAAATGGAAGAAAACACTATCTTTTATTGTATAGAGACGGATGGCCAAATAATTGCTGCAGCTTCAGCTGAGATTAATATGGCATATCGAAATGCCGAAATTACAGACTGTGCCACCCTTTCTTCGCACCGAAAAGGGGGGTATATGTACGATATCATTCAATCGCTGGAAAATGAACTTGTTTCCAAAGGGATTTTCTGCAGCTATTCCATCGCAAGAGCCTTGTCGTTTGGAATGAATGCAGTTTTGCATAAGTCGGGTTATTCCTATCAGGGGAGATTGAAAAATAATTGTTACATTTACGACAAAATAGAAGATATGAATGTTTGGAGTAAAGATTTGTCTGCCCTTTCTGCCGGAAAATCGGCATTAAGTGCTGGAAATTAGGCAGGTGAACAACTTGAGAGAATCCAGCCTGTTATCCAAGGAGATGCTTGAGCGGATATTAAACGGAATAGATGAAGCAATTCATGCAGTAGATCACAATGGAATCACCATCTACTATAACCGGGTTGCTTCGGAACATGATGGATTGACTTGGGAAGAAGTGATGGGAAAACATATTCTACAAGTATTCCCGTCATTGACAGTCCAAACCAGTACTCTTATAAAAGTCCTGGAAACGAAAAAAGCCATCTATCACCAAAATCAGCGATATGAAAACAAAAAAGGAGTCATGATCGAAACAATCAACACCACCGTCCCACTTGTAGTAGAAGGGGAAGTGTTGGGGGCTGTTGAAATCGCTAAAAATTATGGAAAGATAAAAATGCTTTCCAATCAGCTTATGGAGCTCCAAACAAAAATGTACAAAAAAGATCAGTCACCTCCGAAGCAATCACCAGAGGTCCATTTCACTTTGAAAGATTTCATTACAGTGGATCCATTTTGCAGTCGGATTATTGCGGAAGCCTCTCTCTTTGCAGCATCTGACCTTCCGGTTATCATATATGGCAAAACAGGGACCGGCAAGGAGATACTGGCTCAGGGGATACATGCGGCATCCTTGCGAAGTAACGCTCCTTTTATTGTTCAGAACTGTGGTGCTATTCCGGAAACCCTTCTTGAAAGCCTGCTTTTCGGAACAGCTAAGGGCAGCTATACAGGAGCTGTGGAAAAGGCGGGTCTATTGGAGCTTGCCCATGGGGGGACGCTATTTTTAGATGAATTGAACTCCATGCCATTAGAGCTTCAAACAAAGCTATTGCGTGTCTTAGAGGATGGAACCATTCGTAGAGTGGGAGGTGTTACGGCACATAAAGTGGACGTACGTATCATAACGGCCCTCAATGAAAATCCCGAAAAATGTGTAATGGATAGTAGACTGAGAGAAGACCTTTACTATCGATTGAGCACCTGCTCCATCACGCTTCCACCTTTGAAGGAGAGAGAGGGCGATATTCCTATTCTTGCAAACTATTTTCTTGAGAATTCTGCTTCGAAATATACCAAAGGGAAGAAACAACTTGCCGAATCTGTCTTTAGAATCTTTCAATCATACCCTTGGCCAGGGAATGTAAGAGAATTGAAGAATACAATAGAATATGTACTTGTAAAGTCACAGGAAGACCTTATTACAGAAAAGGATCTTCCAAGCAAGTTTCAAACAGTGGATCCAGAGTCGGCTCCTCATGAAAGTAAGTCACTGCGACAGGTTCTTCTGGAAACGGAAAAATCATATATTCAGCATGCACTTAGCCAAACAGATGGAAATGTCAAAAGAGCGGCAAAGCTTCTGCAGATCCCAAGGCAAACACTACAATATAAAATGACCAGATTGATAGAAAGCCAGTCTCATTAACGCGTCATGCCGAAAAATCAGCACCGGCAAATCAAATTACTCAACAAGGATAATAACAGATTCTCCGCCCCTGACATATATAAGTAATAACTAGGCAACTTCCTTAGTTGGCACGGTTATTGCAAAGGTTTAGGAAAGGGAGGAGATAGTGAATGAGAATGGACTTATATAAACCCGACCGCTACTGGAAAGATATTGAGCTATGGAAAGATGTGACCGAGGAGCAGTGGAACGATTGGATTTGGCAGTTGACCAATACCATTCGGACATTGGAGGATTTGAAAAAAGTCATCAGTTTAACTCCAGAGGAAGAAGAGGGTGTGAAAATATCCACCAAAACTATTCCCTTAAATATAACTCCGTATTATGCATCATTAATGAATCCAGATGATCCAAGATGCCCAATCAGGATGCAGTCTGTCCCAATAGGCAAAGAAATCTATAAAACAAAATATGACCTGGAGGACCCTTTGCATGAAGACGAGGACTCTCCTGTACCCGGCTTGACGCACCGCTACCCGGACAGGGTTTTGTTTCTCGTAACCAACCAATGCTCCATGTACTGCCGCTACTGCACAAGACGCAGGTTTTCCGGACAAATTGGCATGGGAGTACCAAAGAAGCAATTGGATGCCGCCATTGCCTATATCGCATCAAATGATCAAATCCGCGATTGTCTCATTTCCGGTGGAGACGGACTTCTGATCAATGACCAGATTCTTGAATACATCCTTAAAAATCTACGGGAAATTCCACACCTGGAAATAATCAGGATCGGTACAAGGGCACCTGTTGTTTTTCCTCAGAGAATAACTGAAAACCTGTGCAATATCCTGAAAAAATACCATCCAGTCTGGTTGAATACTCACTTTAACACCTCCATTGAAATAACTGAAGAATCCAAGCTTGCCTGTGAAATGCTCGTGAACGCAGGCGTGCCTGTGGGTAACCAGGCAGTTATTCTAGCGGGTATCAATGACAGTGTCCCGATCATGAAAAAGCTGATGCATGACCTAGTGAAAATTAGAGTCAGACCATATTACATCTATCAGTGCGACCTTTCCGAAGGCATCGGTCACTTCCGTGCGCCAGTATCAAAGGGTCTCGAAATCATTGAGGGACTCAGAGGGCACACCTCGGGATATGCCGTACCTACTTTTGTTGTGGATGCTCCAGGCGGTGGTGGCAAAATTGCGGTGCAGCCGAACTACATCATCTCCCAAAGTGCCGATAAAGTGGTATTACGTAATTTCGAAGGTGTGATTACCACATATCCGGAACCGGAAAATTATATTCCTGGTAGAGCTGAGGACTATTTTGCAGGAATATACCCGAATATGGAAGAAAAACGATCCAATATCGGTATTGCGGGCTTGATGAACGACTCCCAGTTCAACCTTGTACCTGAGGGCTTGAATAGGCTGAATCGTCGTAAGAACTATGAAACGGACCCGGCCCATACGACATTAAAGGATAAACGGGGCAAACGGGACGAATTGAAGGAAAAGAAATTCCAGGCGCTGCAGCAGAAGTACACGGAAGTGGATAAAACTGGTGCGGGCAATTAGGAGGGGTCTGCATGAAATGTAAATGGTGTGACGCTGATGAAGCCGTAGAAAACAAAAACACCGTGTATTGGGAATTGCCTGATGGTTCAAGAGCCATTACAATAACCGAAACTCCTTCACGAAGCTGTCTGGCGTGCGGAATGGAATATCAGGAAGATGATATTACAAAGGAAATAGAGGATCAGCTTTTCCTGATCAGCACTAAAAACCTGGAGAACGAACTTTCCTATGCAGCATTGATGAATAAACCGAGGCTTCTCAAAAGAAACTACTTCGATTTCAGCAGTTAAATGCAATTGTCTTAACAACAGCCGTTTTTTCCTGTAGAATGGGAGAAAAAACTGGGTGAGTGGATTTGTATGAGAAAGTCTTTTTATCATTATCTGTTGAAATACCGCCATGCATTGAAGAAAGATGCCATCAGCATCTTTGCCAACCATGCCTACGATGACCACAGCTTCCCAAAGAATTCTACTGATTACCACGAAATCAGCAGCTATCTCGAAATGAACGGGCAGTACCTGAGTAGTATGTCCACCTTCGATGAAGCTTGGGAGCTATATAAGGAAGATGTATAGATAAGTGAAAAAAACACATTCGCAGAAGCTGCGGATGTGTTTTTTGTTTTATGCTCTTTTCGTAAAGATTGTAGCTTTATGAATGGGACTGGGCTAAAGAGATGATGTCAACATTAACACCCTGTTGGTCTCCGTTCCAGGCGGCAGCGATCGCGGGCTCCCATCCGTCCCCGGGGAATCTTGTCTCCATCGCTGCAATCATCGGGCTACATTTGATGTGTACATTTTACTTAAATAGCAACACTGAATGCGAAAACAACCATGTAATACCATCAAACACATCTTCCTTTTTCTCATCACCTTTAGCGCTTTTCCTTCTTCCTGCATATAATACATTACCATCAAAGCCACAGGGATAAGTTAGGAGATAGTTTATATGGGGAAGAAAAAGAAACCGAATAAACCGAAATATAAAATGGGTGACATTGTTGTAATCACTATATATGGAACTGTTGGAAAAGTAACAGATATCAAGCAGATCGATGGTGTTTATGTGTATGAGGTGAATTCGAGCGAAGGTCTTTACCAGGAGGAGACTTTGGCATTTGTGTCCGAGTATGAAGGGAAGGTCCTGGTGACTGAGCACTTGGACATCAAGTATCTGTATTTTATTGGGGATATCGTCCAAGTTACAGGCTATGGGAAAGAATTATTCAAAATAGTGGGATTCCGCACAGAAATCTGGCGTTATAAAGAGGATTCCTGGGAGGATATCATTTATGAACTTACAAGGATGTCAGATGGGGAATGGTTGGAAGCTGGCGAAGAGGAATTGACTATGGTTGTCCATCACGATCATGCAGAAATTCTTATTCATAAACTTGGATTATCCTATATGTTCAACAAAGAAAATACGAGCTTGGAGTTGTATAATCCCATGACAGGTTCAAACAAACATTATAAAAAAGAAGAGTTTAACCAGGAATACCAGCGTATCATTGACGGTTTATTGGATGTGTACAATGATTATAAGGTTCTTTATGATATCTTTGGGGACCAGGAATACAGAGAAGTTATGAACCTTGTAGTAAAGAACCTAAAAAAATATATGGAAGGTAAAAAACACAGCCAATTAGAAAAGTAAAAAGGAGAATTGTAGAAGTAATATGATGAAAAATGGTAATCCTACTACAATAGCTGCTTTAACAAGGCTTTCGCTTATTCTATCCAGGAATGGCAAAAGTACTTCTTCTTCTCCTAGTTTTTCCAAACGTGTCATATACTCTCTCATAAAATTTCCCCCTTTTGTTTTTACTGCTCGTCCAACATACTTAAACCTATGACTACCAGAAAATAAATATGCTTATTTTTCAAACAATTCTGGTAAAACCATTGTGAGATGGATTATTATAGTGAGTAAGACATATATCTAAAAAGAAGTACATAAACCTTTAAAAAAGGGGTGATATTGTGAAAGAAATCGAAGTGGTCATTGATACTGAGGAGATAGCCGAATTCTTTTACAATGAGCTGGTAAGACGAGGTTTCGTCCCGGCGGAGAGTGAGATCGAGGAACTGGCGGATATCATGTTTGAATATCTGTTGGAAAAATGCATTATCGATGAAGAAATGGACGTCGACTAGTCATGGGAAACTCCTCATTCAAAGCCCCTTAATGTAAAAGTACCGGATAGAAGAGGTTGGTTGTAGTCGACCTCTTCCAGGACCTCTAGTTGAGTAGGAAATAAAGGCAACGGCAGTCCAAACTGCCGTTTTTTTCATATCAAGTGATCATTTTATGGACCTCCCCGAGGCTTGAAAGCTGCAAGATATTCACTAAATGCTTCTTTTTCATATCCGGAGTGTCTTCTGTTCCTGACAATGTGTACAAGCTTGGTAGCTGAGTGGCTTTTTCAAAAGAAAACCAGTCATCGACTTTAAGCGATGATTTGTGTTGGTAGTCTGGCCATGCCTTTTCCAAATGAGGACTGAACACTTTTAAACTGCCTGTTTCCGTTGAAAATACCTCAGGCATGTAATCGCTGCGTGAACCCGTATGGATAGTAGCCTTTCCAAAGTTAACTGCACCAACCTGGACGTTCTTTCCTGAAAATAAAATCCTATAGAGTTCTTTTCCAAACTCTATCCTTGAAGGAAGGCTGGAAAAATTATCTACTGTGCTTCCAGTAATCTCAATATCGTATCTGAAATGGTATGGAAAAAGAATCTGGGTGAAGCCCATCCTTTCCTGCAGCTGGAACGTAAGTGAATCCAGCACCTTCTGCTGGTAAAAAGGGTTATTCATGACATGCCTCTCTAATAGACTCTGTTCATTGATGATCAGTGAAACCGTCAGCATTCCGGAGTTTTTTTGCTGCTGTTCAAGGAAAAGTCTCCAAACAGGCAACATGAATGACGAGACGCCGAAATGTCCGAGCAGGTGAGTGAAGTCCTTGTTCTGCTTTTTTCCTTCCGCATAAAGAGATAGCTGAGGGAAGGCATCCTTGAAAATAAGATGATTGCCTTTTTCCAAAAAGCTGAAAAAGACGGAAATACGGTCAAAGCTCATCAAACCGGACAAGCTGTGTCTTTTAAGGTCGGTCATATTCCATCCAGCATTCCTTGAGACCATATGTGCCAAAAATGCCCAATGCAGTTCAGGGTGATTCAAATAAATCTCCAAGTATGCTTGCGTTCGTGTGATGTTGTTTTTATTCAAAAGGAAAGTCCGATTCTTAATTTCATCGAGAAGTTTCTTGTCAGTTTCCGTTAGGGGAGATAGGGAAGGAGGAACTTGCCACGCTTGCAGCAGTTTAGTTTTCTCATGTGAAGTAAGTATTCCGTGGCTATTCTCATTTACTTTCTTTTGCATTTTGTTTATGACCCAATTAAAAAACATCCCACCACCTCCATTTATTGTATTAATGGAAAAGAAAATGATGCCCACAAATTTACATCATCCCATGGTGGTCTTTTTGACTAGATTACATAATTTTATGCAAAATCCCCTACTACTCAGCTACTTTCGACAAAACTTTCTTTTTTTTGATGAAGGAATCGACAAGACAAGTTTCTAATTTATATAGTATAAAAATGGTTGAGGGGTGAAGTAGGATGTTGGCTATAAAAAGAATGATGAAAATTGGTTCCGGAGAATACGATGTCACCATTATGCAAACACCGAAATATGGAGAAACGAAAGGATATGCTCCTGTATTCCGATTGACCATGGAGGCGAACAATCATCAGGAATTAATCAGCAAGGTATACCGGAAGTTCAATGTCACAGACTCCATTCCTGCTGATTATGAAGGTCGATTCATTGCAACCGGAGATATCATCATGATAGATGAAGGTACCTTTGGAATTAGCTATTATCGACTAGAATTTGGTGGTTGGAAAAAAATAAACAGGGTTCAGGTAAGATGAGATAGATGTACAGTATAAGGCAGTCAGTGATGACTGCCTTATACTGCGTAAAGATTATTTATGGTTTCCGGGTCCATTTTTTCGGCCCTTAGGCGAATACTCCTTTTTATGTGCAGTATGCTCCGCCTCGATCGCATCAGGAGAAATATGATTGTTCTTCTTCTGTCCATTAATGCGGTTTCGGTGTTTTTTTCCCATCTGTAATCCTCCTATTGAATATGTTTATCAGTAAATGCTGTTCTAGCTCTGCAATTTATCGCGTTTGGAAGTGTGAGGTTCCGCTGTTTTCTTTTTTGTTGTGTTGGTCGCATTGGCATGCTCTACAGCCTGACGAAGTTTCTTCTTCATAAGGATCTCCTTTCAGCACTGGTTTTACTTCCTTTTTAGGTTCTGCCTAAAACAGAAAATGAATTCATATCAGGTGGAGAGATTCTTTTGAAACAGGGGAAAGATATGGTATAGTATTGTTTGTCACTCTTGGGATGATAACGCATCCATTGTGGCTTAAATTAATGATTGAAGTCTGATTTATGTAATTAGGAGGTAACACGATGAGTGTACATATTGGAGCTAAACAAGGTGAA
The DNA here is from genome assembly GCF_042800035.1 of Sutcliffiella sp. NPDC057660. Lineage (NCBI taxonomy): Bacteria > Bacillati > Bacillota > Bacilli > Caryophanales > Bacillaceae > Sutcliffiella > Sutcliffiella sp. NPDC057660. The sequence continues at coordinate 9,897 of NZ_JBHVHV010000007.1, read as the reverse complement.
ATTGCAGAAACGATCCTATTGCCAGGAGATCCGTTACGAGCAAAATATATTGCGGAAACATTTTTGGAAGATGCAGTTTGTTATAATGAAGTAAGGGGAATGCTTGGCTTTACCGGAACTTATAAAGGCGAACGCATCTCTGTACAAGGTACCGGGATGGGGGTACCTTCCATTTCCATCTACATCAACGAATTGATGAATGAATATAATGTTCAAAACCTGATTCGTGTAGGTACTTGCGGCGCGATTCAAAAAGACGTAAAGGTTCGTGACGTCATTCTTGCGATGAGTGCCTCTACAGATTCCCAAATGAACCGCTTAACATTTGGTGGAGTGGACTATGCTCCAACAGCCAACTTCGATTTGCTGAAAAAAGCATATGATGTGGGAGTGGAAAAGGGTCTGAACCTGAAAGTCGGAAATGTCTTTACTGCAGACATGTTCTACAATGACAATGGCGAGTTGGAGAAATGGGCGAAGTATGGCATCCTTGCAATTGAAATGGAATCTGCAGCTCTCTATACGCTTGCAGCAAAGTATGGAAGAAACGCACTTTCCGTTCTGACTGTAAGCGATCATATCCTTACAGGAGAAGAGACTACTTCCGAAGAGCGTCAATCTACATTCAGTGACATGATGGAAGTGGCACTTGAAGCGGTAATCAAAAAATAATGGATGGTTTAGCCCTTGAATTGATCAAGGGCTGTATTTTTTAAGGGAGGAACTTTTATATATGCTGATTACCTTAGAGCTTACAACTAGTGCCAGAGATGAATGGCAGGATATAACCGGACTGGTACAAAAAGAGCTTAAAAAGTTGACCATAGTGGAAGGAACTGTATTGGTTTATTGTCCTCACACTACCGCAGGAATTACGATAAACGAAAATGCAGATCCCGATGTCGTGACCGATGTGCAGATGAGATTAGATGAAGTATACCCTTGGAATCATCCAAAGTATCTACATATGGAAGGGAATACTGCAGCACATCTAAAAGGCATCACGGTTGGCAGTTCCCAGCAGATTATCATTGATAAGGGAGAACTCTTACTCGGTACATGGCAAGGAATTTTCTTTTGTGAGTTTGATGGACCAAGAAATAGGACAGTCCATTTGAAGTTTACCCTGGAATAGGCCGTAAGTCGTATCTTGCCGAAAAGTAATATATTTCTATAGTAAATCTTTTTACGATAATAAAATTTAATGGTAGAATGTTTAGGTATGCTTCGCTGAGATGAGTGAGGCATATTATTTTTTATTTAACTTAAATCGATTCGATATAGAAATAAACAACTTATAAAAGGTGAGATCATCATGAAATATAAAATTGCTGCAGCTTTGGTGAGTGTTTCTTTACTAAGTGGATGCTCCCAAGAAATCAAGGATATCGACTGGAAATTCTGGGAGAAATTCAGTAAAGAAGAAAACAATGCGAATGTTTCTGAAGAGGTACCTGCTGAAGACAAGATTCCAGAGGAAACGGAAGGTGATCAAGGAGATGCAGAGAATGAACCTGAAACCCCTCCGACGAACGAAAATGGTTATGTATTGGATGAACAGTACTTCACAGTATTGAATCAGGAAAAAGTCATAGAAAACACAGATAATATCCTACTTGTCGTGAACAAAAACCAGGCTCTGCCCGCCAACTACGTGCCTGCAGATTTAACCATTCCCAATGTTGCATTTTCATTTGAAGGAGACTATGAGAAGAAATATTTGAGGGAAGAGGCTGCACGTGCTTTAGAAGAGTTGTTTGCAGCTGCAACAAGTGAAAACGTTGAACTCTTTGCTGTTTCCGGCTATCGCTCCTATGAAACGCAATATGGCGTATACAACAGCTATATAAAAAAATGGGGAGAGGAAAAAACGAATACCTTCTCCGCCATCCCAGGGCATAGTGAGCACCAGACTGGTCTTACCATGGACATCTCCAGCAGATCGAATGCACTTGATCTGACGGAGGAGTTCGGCGAAACGCCTGAAGGTCAGTGGGTAAAGCAAAACGCCTACAAACACGGCTTCATCATCCGATATCCTAAAGGAAAAGAAGTGGTAACTGGCTACCAGTACGAACCTTGGCACCTGCGTTATGTTGGGAAAGAGGTAGCGGAGTATATCCATACACATGATCTTACCCTTGAAGAGTTTTTTGATAGAGCCATTAAACAATAGGATGACAGAACCCCGCGATTATTTTGATTGCGGGGTTTTTATATGATACCGCTGGATAATATATACGAACAGAGAAGGCCGAGTGCCGAGAGAAGCCCGACAACGGGACCGCCTTCTTCAAAGGCTTCCGGCATCATCGTGGAGGCAACCATTGCAATAATGCCGCCTGCAGCCAAGCCACTGACAAGATACATATACTCTCCGCTCAATTCCTTGAAGGTAACATAGCCTATAAATGAGCTTAGTGATGTTAGGCCGAACACAATTATCCACATAAACAGAATTTTTCTGGTTGTATATCCATCCTTCTTTAAGCCAACAGAGCTTGAAAGAGCCTCTGGAAAATTACTGATGAAAATGGCAAGGACAATGACCAAGCTCACTGTATGAGACTTCAAGATACTGACCCCGATTATGATGGACTCCGGAATTGCATCAATGATGGAACCGATAAAAATAGCCAAACCTGAATGATTGCTCTTTTTCTCTTTGGAACGTTTGCGTTCTTTTCCGCCTTTTTTACTGATCAGCAATTCTGCTGCTGTAAACAGGATCGATCCAATAAGAAATCCAAATATAGCATAGCTATAGCTAGAAGCCACTTCTATCTCACCCAACAGTTCAAATGCCGCGGCTCCGATAAGTACTCCTGTCCCGAACGCCATGATAAATCCGGTCAATTTACGCGGTAAAGGTACAAACAGACCTACAATTGCTCCCAGTATGAGGGAAAGGCCTGCAATTGCTCCCCAAAACAATGCCTGAACCATCAGAGTCTCACCTTTTTTCTACAAAAGTTTTTCTATTACTAATGTGTACGAAAAAAAATAGAACATACTTTTTTCTATCTTTGACAAAATAACAAAGGTATTCATTTTATTACAGGGGGTTTCCGGAAGTGAAGAGGGTGCTTTATTCATTTTTTACAATTGCTGCAATTCTGATAGGTCTTAATTTCCTTGGTTCCTCCGTTTCAGCTCTCGGGCAAGAGGATAAATGGGAATATGTAATCCAGACTTCCATTGAATCAGGGTATTCCACTGCAATGCCTTTCCCGAAACAAATTAGGAAGAATGTTCAGAATGGGAAATGGGAGGCGATTTCCTATCCAATCCCTCCAACAGACACGTTTATACGGGAAAATGGGAAAGTGGCGTACGCCATTGATCATCAACTTAACATCTATGATAGATCTGCCAATAAAATACTTTTACCCTTAATGGAAAAAAATAAAAAGCAACTTTCGAACGATATGAAGAAGCTGCATAGGAACCATTATGGGGAACTGATTACCTGGAATGATGCAAATAGGCTACTTCCTAGATACAGTATCTTTAAAGTGCTTGATTTGGATACGGGATTGTCTTTTGAAGTCCAGCGGAGAGCAGGGTCATATCATGCAGATGTACAGCCTTTGACTCATGACGATACGAAGATCATGAAAAAGATCTATCGTGGTACTTGGAGCTGGGATAGGAGAGCCATTCTTGTCCTGTCCGAGAACGGTCAATTTGCTGGATCCATGCATGGAATGCCTCACGGGCAAGGAGCGTTGAAAAATGGATTTCCAGGCCATTTCTGCATCCATTTCCAGGACAGCATCACCCACAAGTCAAGGAAAATGGATCATGCCCATTCCATCATGATAAAAAAAGCTTCAGGGGAATGGCTGGACCATACACAAAAGCTTTCACCTCAGGAAATAGTAGATGCAACGGTCCTTGCCATCCATCAGCATGACTGGTTTATCCTATCGCCGATCCTGGATGATAGAAACCGTATTCTGTTGGAGAAGCATCTTGAGGAACTGGAAGAAATCGAACTGATCAAGAGATTGTCCGATCTTCCAAGAGAGGATGGGAGTACAAAGCTGACATTTCCTATTACGGTAAAACTTCAAGTGCACCGCAGTAGTGGTACAACAAACAGGATGGTAACCTTTGACCTTTATCGTCCGACTATCGAAGAGCCCTGGACAGTCGATTTGGAAAAACTGTTAAAACAGTTGTAGTTAGTAGGAGAAATAGAGGTGGCAACTGATTGTATAAATCAAAGTTCGATTATTTAAAATAAAGTTTGATCGTTTTCAATAAAGAGTGATAAAAATCCTGTTGTATTATCAGCAACAGGATTTTTTTATTCAATTAAAGGGCCAGATTGTGGGTGCGAAACGTTCCTGATTCAAATGAAATGTGGTCACACAATTTCGGTAAAGGTCAGGCAGTTTTAGAGTTCTAAAACTGAAGGGTTATGTCGAGGAGTCGAATGAGGAGGTAACGCTCCAAAAGGTTCCCCCTGCGTCGAATAGCACGCTATTTAGTAAGAAAGAAGTGTGTTATAAGCTCGGCTAATAGGCATGAGAATTTACCGTAACAGTCCGGCTGACGAAAGCCTACCCGATGGGGTGGTGTAAATCATGATGCTTGGGTTGAACAAATATGGTGAGAATGCAATGAAATATAATAAGTAAGTATATTGCTGACGAACTTCTGAATGTACGGGTCTAGACTGGCATTATACAGAAATGTATTTACTACTAAATGTAGTGTTAGCTGTGGGTGAGTAAGAATCCATAATATAAAAATCATCTTGTGTTACAGGCACATGCAATGCTAACAGGCTCATAGGAAGCACCTAAGTTTGTTCCATAATAGACATAATTCAACGTTGTAAGCTGATAACGTGGAGAGCTTACTCTCTATGAAGCGTTGAAAAGGAAACTAGTCGTGAGATTAGCGACTATATAACTTTTCTTTATATCAGTGAAAGTAGTGGCACAGTACCATTGAAGCGTGTAATGAATGTGGAGGGATAGCCACCAGACTAATAAAAGATTCATCCAGCCATGCAAGGCAGTTCTTCAACGATTAATAAGGTTCTTGTAAGACTAATAGAGGTTCAGCTCCTAAAGGAGTCACCAACTTGTTAAAACGAAAGAAACTGAGACACAATGAGTATTATGATATGCAGTATTATTTCGATTCTTTATATGCTCAAAGTGCTAATGGTCAGAATTTTTATGGATTACTAGACTTAATGCAATCCGATGAAAATATACGGTTAGCTTATCGGAATATTAAACGAAACACTGGCAGTAAAACTGCTGGAGATGACGGATTAACGATTGAAGATATAAACCGATTATCTGTATCAGAAGTTGTATCGAAGATACAACGAATGTTTGAACACTACACACCCCAAGCCGTCCGGAGAGTATTCATTCCTAAGGCAAATGGAAAAACTCGACCTTTCACACATGACAAAGGATGCGCTCAAAAATGCACAGATAAAAGTAAAACAAACAATCAAAGAGATTCAGAAACATCAATCGGTTGAGAATGTTTGGCGCTTTAATACAGTTATAATGGGAATCCAAAATTATTATTCAGCAGCTTCACACATCACTGATGATTTAACTGAGCTGAACTATCGTCTTCATAAAACATTGTTTAATCGTTTAAAAGAATTGAGAAAAGAAGCTACGTTTCAGGACTTTCCAAAATCCTTACAGAAACGGTATAAGGGATATGAGTGTAAGCTCTTCAAAATAAAAGAAATGGTACTTATCCCAATTCATGCCCAACGTTGTAAGATAAATCTGAACTTCTCTCAAACTATTTGTAACTACACTACAGTAGGTAGGGACAATATTCATCAAAACTTGCGTGCAATAAACAGACAAACGCTTACTCGTGTGATGAAACAGTTCATACCGAGCCGTTCCATCGAATACAACGATAACCGGATTAGTAGATTTATTGCACAATATGGGAAATGTGCTGTTACAGGGGTTGAATTAGGACTGGATGAATGGCATTGTCACCATAAGACACCGTACCATCTCACCAAAGATGATTCATACGGAAACTTAATGATATTGCATAAATCTGTCCATCTCCTTATACATTTGAGAGATTTAGAGAAAATAAAAGTGCTTTTAAACTCACTCAAGTTAAATGAAAAGCAACTTACAGAAGTCAATAAATTGCGTAAGCAATGTCTGAACGAAGCTATCTGATTCTCCTTTGCATAATCATAAAAATCTTGAATGAATTGGATTAGTTGGAACGCCGTATGCTGGGAAACTCGCCTGTACGGTGTGAAGTGGGGGAAAAGCCGGAGATAACTTCAAAAGCTTACCTATCACTATAACATCTGTGAAGCTTTTTCTTTTACAGCTTATTGATATTAATTTATATAATAAATAATGTGATAATTTAAAAAATAATAAATAATGGTATAATTAATATATTAGTGTCTGCTCTGTTTAAAAGGGAGGGAGTATATTGATAAATAGGACAAGAGTATTTATTAGTTCTGCATACGAAAATGATTTGAAAACACCAAGAAAGATAATAAAAGAACATCTGGAGAATAGTGGTCATGAGGTTCCAATCTTTGAAGATGGGGACTTTGGAACATGGGAAAAGGATACACTTAAACAATGTTTGGATGTTGTAGGTAGTAGCGACGTATTTATACTTTTAATTAATAGGAAATCAGGTGCTAGCTCTCGTTTAATGAATGGAAATGTTACTCCTACATATCTAGAATATATTGCTGCAATGCAGAAAAATAAGCATATATTAGTATTTGTTTCACCAATAGTAAAACAACATTTTACTATCCTAAAAACTGAGTTTGACAGGCTCAATGAAGCATTTGAAAATGAATTTTATCGAAAGCCTAATTCACCATTTGATCCCTTAGAGAAATGGATTGAAACTCAATTGGCATCTGAAGGAGCATTTAAACAGTTATTAGAGGTAGCGGATCCTTTTGTTTGGGCGTTTCTTTCTGAAATTTATAGGAATAGAAACTGGGTTTACGATTTCGATATATCTAGGTCTCATGAACATGCTAAAAACATTTCGGCAATGTTAAGTACCTCATTAAGGTCTGTGGTAGGACTGATTTCAGAGAGAGAACAAATTGATCAATTAAAAAATCAAGCTTCGTATTTATATGCATTTGCTGAGTATACTCTACAATTGATGAATGAAAAAAATATAATTGTGGATAATGGTATACATACATGGTCCAAATTCTTAGAACAAGGATTACAATTTCTAAAGACACCTATTCAAATAATTCAAATGCCAGATATTAATCCGAGTATAGTTAATACTACCCCTGGTTGCAACGCTGCTTCTCTATATACAATTGACAAAGAAAGTCACAAAATTCTAATCTTAGTTGGTTCAATTGGAGAAATTAGTCCCGATGAATTTTATAAGTTAGACGAAGAAGAAGTGTATGTAGTTGATTCTTATAATCAACAAGTAAGATTAATTACATACAATACTGATAAACAAACTTTATATGTAACAGAGCCAATTGGCGATTTTGTTCTGTGTCTGCATTTTGAATTAACGAATCCGTGGACAGAAGGACAAGTCAAGGCTTACGATTCTGAGATTAAACATGCTATAATAGAGCAACATGAATATTTCTATGAATTTTTTATACGAATACTAGGAGGGAGAACATGAGTAATAAAGAGTCTGTTAACTACAAAAATAAGAATACGGTAGTAGTTAGTCGTTCCCCTGTTTTTAAAGCGAATAAAGTAACTAACAAGGTTGTAGCCAGTTCTCTATTAATTGGTAATAAAACAGTCACCAATACAATTGGAAAAACATTAAGAAACTCGATTGTTCATAATATTAATTCAGTTAACAATGTATTAAATGAATCAAATAAAATCTTACCATATAAAAATAATTTAGATATATCAACGAATCGATCTAAATTTCAATTAAAGGGAAAAACTTATTAGACAACTAGTTCATTCACTAAGCGGTTCCGTTTTATCATAAGAAATAGCAGGCTAATTCGTATATGAATTAGACCTGCTTCTTTTTTTGTTAAATCAATGTTTATAACCAATGTTCAACTATCGGGCGCATTTCTGAAACATGGAATACGTATTTTTTGCGAAAAAAGATTGAGTTGCAGGAAGAGTTTTGAAATAATTGGTATAAAGTAATAGAAGCAGGTTGTTGAAGAAAGAGTCTTTGTTAGAGATATTGAATGGTATAGATTAGAGTTTTGTTTATCTAAACGTGATATTAATGCAATAGGAGAAGATGTATGGAGAAACAGCTAATACAAAGAGCTTCTTATTTAAATATTCAAGATAAGGATCTATTACTTAAGGCTATTGTCACTGCTAAGAAAGCTCACGATGGACAGTTTCGCAAGTCGGGGGAGCCTTATATCATACACCCTTTTGCTGTTACAGATATATTATTGGACTATAAGGTGGATGTCGCTACATTGATAGGCGCTCTGCTACATGATGTAGTAGAGGACACTGAGTATACCCTTGAAGATATCCAACAGTTATTCGGAGAACAAATAAAAACTATTGTTCATGGCCTGACCAAAATCGATAAGAATGAAGTACCGGAAAAAGATATATATCAGGCAGTAAATTTTAAGAATATGTTAGAGGCTGCGCAAAAAGATATTAGAGTTGTGGTTATTAAAGTGGCAGATCGTTTACATAATATGAGGACGCTACAAGTTAAAAAGATTGAGAAGCAAGTTCCATATGCCAGCGAAACATTAAAGATATTTACCCCTTTTTGTCAAAAATTAAATTTGTTCCGCATACAAGAAGAGTTGGAGGATCTTTCTTATGCTTATCTTCACAATGGCCAATATACACAAATAAAGTCTTTTCATAAGAATTATAAAGAGTTGTTTAAATCATATGCAAACAGGGTTCGGGAAGAATTTCGAAAAGCTTCAAAGGGATGTTTAGATATAGATTCTTACACAATCCATGATGAAGTGGAGCCCCTATATACAGCTATGACTTATCCTGACATCATCGACCATATAGGCCGGGTTGTAATTTCGGTTCCAGACAAAATGTCCTGCTACTCTGCAATGGGTATTGTACACCAATTATATAAACCTATTTCAGGTAAGTTTATTGATTATATATCTATTCAATCTAATCCATTTCATCGATATCTTAGGACAACGATAGACATAGATGGTAACGAAGTAGTCATATGTATACAAGATAAGGAATCAAAAGACATAAGAGAAAAAGGAATTTGTTTTTTCCTAACAGAACATAGGGAACAAGAGTTACGAACCACTCTACCAAAAATTTTAGGTGAGGTTATTACCACTAATAAGTCAGCCACAGAAGATCCTTTAGAATTCTTAAACTTTGTATCTAATGAGTTACTGGGGAACCAAATAGCTGTGTTTACCCCTAAGTTGGATGTTATACAATTACCAATTGGAGCGACTGCAATTGACTTCGCTTTTGCCTTAAATGTTGAGAAAGCGAAGCAGATGGCAGCAGTTAGAATTAATGGGGAAATCCGCCCTGTTTCAACTCCTGTATCCCAATGGGATATGGTAGAGATTTTAATAAGCCGTTATCCCGGCGATAAGTCCTCTTGGCTTAACTTTGCATTTACCACTAAAGCACAATTGGCAATCCGAGAAGAGTTAGAAAAAGAATGATTCAATAAAAAGAGGATATATAACAATCGGGCGCTATCCAGGAACAAGGATTAGTGCTCGTTTTTATTTGGGTTAGAATGAAAAATACTTATTGTAGGGATTTTTAGATTATGAAATAATTGGAATTAAGCAATCGGGCAGGATTGTGGTGCGAGGCGTTTCTAACTCAAATTGAGAATGGCATACATTACTCAGATAAACGTTAGACAATTCCTTCTGGAATTGAAGGA